>JAFQZS010000005.1 GCA_017405765.1 Clostridia bacterium | reverse complement strand
GTTGACGGAAATGCGCGCTAGATGCTAAACTGGTCATGGAAATTCATCTCTTTCACGGTTGATTTGGTGTGGTAACTTCATCATACCATGTTCGAGTTGAATTTCCATTCTCTTTTGTCACATATCATTTGTACCATAACAGTCTCGGAGCTCTTGACAGTACTTTTCTCAATAGATCGCGCGCGTCAGTCGCTTATAAATCCTTTAAGTATATGCACCTCGCCTGAGTAAAGCGTCTCCTTTTCTCCCTCGGGAAATCGTACTACAAGATTTCCGCTGTCGTTTATATCTACAGCCGTCGCAATATATGTACGTCCGGCGCGTTCGAATGAAATGCGCTTTCCCATCATCATGGAGCAGCTTCTGTACTCATTTATAAGCTCGCCCGAAGGCACGCTTTGCAGATCTAAAAATTCCTTTATTACACAAGCGGCAAGCTCGGCGCGCGTCGCGTTCTTAAGCTCTATCGAGCCTGCGACAGACCGCACGTCGTATGGGAACTGCTCCTCCTTTGTAGTGCAGTTTATTCCTATACCGGTTACCAGATAATCTACTCCTTGGCTCTCAAAATCCATTGCGGCTTCTGTAAGTATGCCGCATACCTTCTTATTTTTGTAATATACGTCGTTTACCCACTTTATCTCGCTTTCTATGCCGACAGTGTTAAACAGCGCGCGCCTTACCGCTACGGCGGCGCGTATAGTTGCAAGCTGCGCGTCATTAAAACTGCCCTTCGGCCTTAATAATATGCTCATATAAAGTCCCGTATTCGGCGGAGAATAAAAGCTCCTTCCCTGACGGCCGCGTCCCGCTGTCTGCGTCTGCGCTATCAGCACGCTCTCTGACGGCGCGCCCGAGGCGGCCATCTCCTTTAAGCGCGTATTTGTCGAATCTACGCTTTTTAACACATTAAGGCTTATATCCTTATATTTATCCGGAAGAAAACTTCTCACATTCTGTGATGAAAGCTCGTCCGCACCGCCCTTTAAAACATATCCGCGCTTTGTTGCCGCTTCTATTTCAAAGCCCTCGCTCCTCAGCGCTTTTACGGCCTTCCAAACGGCGGCGCGTGATAAGCCCAAAATATCGGCTATCTGCTGGCCGGACATTTCGCGGTCTGTATTCTTTTTTAAAATATCGAGCACGTCATGTTTTGTTGACATAATATATCCTCCGGTAAAAGAGCTTCTAAAAAGATCATACCTCAACGCGAAACCCTGAGTCAAGTGCCCCATTCGGCAGTCATAACTATGTCCCATGCTCCCGCGTCGTTTCTTGAAAGCACAAATGTCGAGCCCCATTCCCATTCATGCGACGCGGCTGCTATTTCAAAATCGCCGTCGCCGTCGAGGTCGAAAATACCCACGGGAAGTATGCGAAAATGCTCGGTCACATCTGAAAGCGGCTCTCCCGTGCGAAGGTATACTGTCTCGTATTCCTCATTGTCGTCGCAAAAAAGAATAAGGCCGAAGGGCGCTTCGTCCCTTGAGGCGTCGAGCTTTAAAAAGCCCTCGGCGTCAACGGCGGTGTTTGCAAATATTACGCTTTCCGTTCTTTGGTCGGAGTCAAAATCACCCGATACAGTTAATATATCGGCCTCGCCGTAGCTTATGCCCGCATATGAAAGCGTTCTTTCGATTTCTCTCTCATCGCGGCGGGAGTATCCGTTATCCCACGACAGCGCGTCGGGCAGGCGCGCGTCTTCGTAATTGGTCGCAAGCGCAGGATAATACGACAGATCGTCGATATCCTTGTATATGTTTACATAAAACCCATACTCCGGCGCATATGTCGCGGCAAGTTCCCCCGTAAGCTCGCACGGCAGCGAAAGCACGGCAAACGGACCGTCCTGCATCGTTCTTGACGCATACGGTGCAAACGACGCGCTCATATCCTCGCCGAAGCCGCCCGGTCCCTCGCCCGTATACACGGCGGCTTCGTTTGCTTTTCCGCAGGCGCGGTCTCGGTCAAAATAAATATATCCATGCGAAAACAATTCCTTTAAGGTGTATTTATGATAACGCCGCTCATCGTCGTATGCTCTTTCGGTATCGACCGCACTTACAAACACGCCGTTTTCAAGGCTTCCCACAAGATTTCCGCCGATAAAATAATATGAAGCGCCGCTCTGCGGCGAAACGCCGCTTTTTGGCGAAGCGTCCTCTTCGGCTTTCGTATCGCCGTCCTTTGCGGCGCATCCGAACAGTGCGCACGCCATAACGGCCGTCAGCAAAACGGCCAGTATTCTTTTTTGCATCATATCGTTCTCCTTTTTCCCTGCCGCAAAATGCGCGGCGCGCTGTGCATAACATTATGGTTTATTTTACATCAGGCTTGCGTACAAATCAAATCGAGGGAGTTTGCTTTTAAAAGAAAAACATTTGATTTTTCTCTAAACCGCCGACAAGAGCTTAAAAAACCTTTAAGGCAAAGCTCCGCGCTCTTTAGAAACTTGCTTTGATCAAAACTCCGTTTTATACCGCCGCTTCGCTTATATATTCTCTCCTTATGCACAAAAATAAATACGGAGGTGGGACCATTGAAAAAAACAGTTCTTCGCCATGTTAAAAACTATACTCTCATATTTTTGGGCGGCGCATCATTCGCGCTTGCCTTCAATATATTCCTGCGTCCCGCGCACGTCGTTCCCGGCGGCCTTACCGGCGTGGCCGCGCTTATGAATTATCTTTGGGATCTTCCGGCAGGCGGTCTCGTACTGCTTATGAACGTGCCGCTCTATATTGCCGCAGCAAAAAAGATGGGCGTTTATTTTACGCTGAGAACATTTGCCGCTACTCTTGTTATGTCGTTTTTCATTGATTTTCTCGACTTTCTTCCCGCCGTTACCGATGAGCGCGCGCTCTGTGCCGTTTACGGCGGCGCGGCTGCCGGCACAGGAATGTCGCTCATATTCTACGGAGGCGCAACGAGCGGCGGCAGCGACCTTGCCGCGCGCCTCATAAACCGACGCTCGGGCATATCCATGGGCAGGCTTATATTTATTATTGACAGCATAGTCGTACTTCTGTCAATACCCGTATACGGCGATATCAACGCCGCGCTTTTCGCCGCGATAGAGATATTTATCGAAACCAAGGTCATTGACGCGCTCCTTACGGGCTTTGACATGTCAAAAGCGGCGTATATCATCACAAAAAAGCCAACTCAAATGTCTTTAAACATAATAAATGAGCTTCACCGCAGCGCTACCGCCATAAACGCGGTCGGAATGTATTCGGGCGAAGAGTACAGTGTACTCATGGTCGTGGTAAAAACACGCGAGACGCCGCGTCTTAAAGAAATAATCAAAAATGCCGACCCATCTTCTTTCGCCGTAATAATAAGCGCGGGAGAAGTGTTTGGCGAAGGATTCAAGCGATACGGATCATAAAACCCGGTGTCGGTTTTTCTGGCGCGAACATATTATACAAAAGACTTATCAACTTAACGGAGCGTCTTATGTGCTTTAAACTTACCGACTTCGGCGTGGTCAAAATATCGACAAACGGCAAAAAAGAAGTGATAGACTACGGCGTGCAGATGGTGGGCGCGCCGCTCGAATGGGAGGAAACGCAGGGCGGCGCGGGCATACGCGTGGGCGTGATAGATACGGGCGCCGAATCTGACCACGAGGACCTTTTGGGCGCAGTCGCTGAAAACCGCGATTTTACAAGCGCATGCGAAGCGCTCCCCGCCGACCCAAACGGCCACGGCACACACGTCGCGGGCATAATAGCGGCAAGGCAGAACGGCGTAGGCGTGGTAGGAGTAGCTCCCCTGTGCTCGCTTTACGTCGCGCGCGCGTTTGAGGCGGACGGCAGCGCAAAAATAGAAAATGTGGAGCGCGCGCTGGAATGGCTCATCTCCCTGGATGTTCACGTTATCAACATGTCCTTCTGTGCCTCGCGCACAACAAAACGTTTCGCCGCGCTTATACGTATGGCGTATGAGCGCGGCATTTGCATCGTATCTGCGGCCGGCAACGACGGCGAGGGAGCAAATATGATGGGCTATCCCGCGCGCTTTGAGGAATGCGTTGCCGTAACGGCAGTCGATATCAAAAAGCGGCGGGCGCCGTTCTCCACAGCCGGCAAAAAGGCCGAGGTCTGCGCCGCCGGCACCGATATATATTCCTGCTACAAGGGCAACGCATACGCAACGCTTTCCGGCACATCTATGGCTACGCCTGTTATTACCGGCTCAATAGCGCTGCTTCAGGCAAAAGCGCGTGTCCGCTACGGGCGCAGGCTCACGCCTTCGGAGATAAGGCTGCTTTTACATATGTATGCCGAAAACCTGGGAGACATCGGGCGTGACGAAAGCTACGGATACGGTCTTTTTACATTCGACAGGCTGTATTACGACACGGTAAAAAAAGCGTATGTAACTGCATCTTCGCGCATAAGCGCACGCAGGCCCGTATGCAGTTTATTCTAATACGCTGCGCCTGCACGCGCCGACTGCCGTGAAAATGTCAGAAAATACACGTTCTCTCGCATCAGGACTCTTTTTCACTTGAAAATAAACATGTTTCTATGTTAAAATGACTTTATGAATAAAATTAAGGTGGGAAAATGAATGTCTGGACACTCCAAATGGAAAAATATAATGCATAAAAAGGGCAAAACGGACGCCCAGCGAGCAAAGGTTTTTACTAAGATATCAAAAGAAATGATAATAGTAATACGAGACGGCGGCGCAGATCCCGCCTCCAACTCCAAGCTCAGAGACCTTATCGCCAAGGCAAAGCAGAACAACGTGCCTAACGACAATATAGAGCGTCTCTTAAAGCGCGCGCAGGAGGGCAAGGATTCCAACAATTACGAATCGATGACATATGAGGGCTACGGCAAAAGCGGCGTCGGCATAATCGTGGAAACGCTTACAGACAATAAAAACCGTACTGCAGGCGAAATGCGCCACTATTTTGACAAATTCGGCGCAGGACTTGCCGCTCCCGGAGCGGTGTCGTGGCAGTTCGATAAACGCGGCGTCATCGTTGTATCGGCCGATGCAGGCAGCGAAGACGACGTTATGATGGCGGCGCTCGATGCGGGCGCGCTCGACTTTTCGACAGAGGATGGATCCTATGAGATACTCACGGCTCCCGAAGATTTCGACGCGGTGAGAGCAGGCCTTTCCGATGCGGGCTTCGCTACGGAATATGCCGAGATAGAGATGGTGCCCCAGAATTACATCACCGTCGAAAGCGAAGACGACATAGAATCAATGCGAAAGCTCCTTGAGATGCTCGACGACAACGACGATGTACAGAACGTTTATCACAACATGGAAAACGAGCCGGAATAAGATGATGCTTTTAAGGCGGGCGCAAAAAAGCGTCCGCCTTATTTAAATGCAGAAAACATATTAAAATGGATCTCAAAGCCTACTTTATTATCTCACGGGCGTAAGCCTTGAACCGCTCTATCTTCGCCTCGCACTCATCCGTGTCCTTTCCGTTTACGAGGAAATATATTTTTACCTTAGGCTCAGTACCGGACGGGCGCATAATAAACCGCGAGTCGTCGGAGAGCTCATAGTAAAGCACATCGGACTTGGGAAGCTTAAGGCGCGTCTCTTCTCCCGTTGCCATATCGCGGCGAATGCCCTTTTTATAATCGCGCACCGCAAAGACCCTGTATCCGCCGATACTCTCGGGCGTGTTTTTCCTTATACGCGCCATGACCTCGCCCATCTGGGCAGGCGTAACGAATGCAGGATCTGTCACGTTTATTATCCCTTCCAGAGAACAGCCGTATTCGTCATATATTTTATCGAGCGCGTCCCAAAGCGTCATGCCGCGCATCTTGTAATGCGCCGCCGCTTCGCACACGAGCATAGCAGATACAACGGCGTCCTTGTCGCGGCAGTATGTGCCCTTTAAATAGCCGTAGCTTTCCTCATAGCCGAATATATATTCGTATTCTTTCGTATTATCGAACTGGAGTATCTTTTCGCCGATAAACTTAAAGCCCGTAAGCACCTCAAAAAGCTTAACTCCGTTTTTTTCGGCAATGCGTCTAAACAGCTCGGAGCTTACTATCGTTTTTATCGCCGCAGGATGCGCAGGCATTTTGCCCTGTCTTTTTAATCCCTTAATAACATAATCCAAAAGCAGCACGCCCACCTGATTTCCGTTCAAATGGCAATACTCTCCCCCGCGCGGCGCAAGCACGCCTATCCTGTCCGAATCGGGGTCCGTGCCTATCACGATATCGGCGTGTGCGCTTTCGGCAAGCCTCTGCGCCAGTTCAAAGCTCTCCGGATTTTCGGGGTTCGGCGATTTTACCGTGGGAAAATCGCCGTCCGGCATAAACTGAGCCTCGACCGGAATGATATTCTTTACTCCTATACGCCCGAGCACCTCGGGCACGAGCTTATACCCCGCGCCGTGAAACGGCGTATATACTACTTTGAGCTCGGCTTTTTCAACATCTGTAATATCCACGGCCTCCGAAAGAACGCACTTAAGATACGCCTCGTCTGTTTCACGACCCAAAAGCTCTATTATCCCTTTGCCGAGAGCCGTATCAAAATCGACAGCTCTGACATCCGAAAAAATGTCTGTCGCTTCCATTATGTCCGATACTTTTTTCGAATTTTCAAGCGACATCTGTGCGCCGTCTTCCCAGTAAGCCTTATATCCGTTGTACTCCTTCGGATTATGGCTTGCAGTTATATTTATACCTGCTATCGCGTTTTTGTATCTCACTGCGAACGAAAGCTCCGGCGTTGGGCGGAGCGACTCGAAAATATAAGTCTTTACGCCGTTTGCCGCAAGTACGCAGGCGGCATGACGCGCAAATTCTTCCGAGTGTCTGCGGCTGTCGTAAGCTATGCACACGCCGCGCGCCATGGCCTCGCTGCCGTTTGACATTATAAGCCTTGCCATTGCCTGCGTTGCGTGACCTACGGTATATATATTCATGCGCGAAGTGCCGGCTCCCATTATGCCTCGAAGTCCCGCCGTGCCAAACTGAAGACTGCGCCCGAATCTCTGACTTATCTCCCCGTCGTCTTTTGCCATCATACGCAGCTCTTTAAGGATCGCCTCGTCTTTTACGGATGCAAGCCACGTATTATATTTTTTCATATGATCCATAGTCCCTCTCCTTTCAGACCAAAAATGCTTTACCAGTCGTTTTTGTCGTCCGCATCTTCAGATTCCGAATACTTGTCGCCCCGGTCGCCGTCTCTGTCATAGCGGTCCGTTTCGTCATATCCCCTGTTTTCATTCTGTCCGCCGCCGAACGACTGACCTTCGGCGTTCGGCGTTCCTATATCGATGCGCGCGCTCTGCTCCAAAATAAGCGCATTGTAGAAGTTCATGAACGTCGTCTCCATATACGGTAAGAGCCACAAAAGCAGTATACCGAAGGTGAACGGCGCGAGAAGCATCCAGCCTATAAAGCTGAGCTGCAGCACGAAAAGGCGCCATTTGTTGCCCTTCATCATGACTTTGGAGCGTTCAATGGCTTCCACTATTCCTATATCAGGGTTTTCCGCCATGATATAAAACGCCATCGAGTATCTGTACGCCGCAATTATGCCGGGGATTATAAATAAAAGCGTCCATAAAAACGTTTTAATAAATACCAAAAGGAAAAGTCCCGCTATCTTTAAAAACCTGCTTATCGGAGTGAACATATCGCCCACGCGCGCCTCCTGCCCGCGTGAAATGCGCATGAACACGACCATCACGCCGATAACTATGGGCGATATCACTATGTCCATAATTATAGTGAGGATGTAATATCCGCTCATAACGGCGGGGTCCGGCTCAAACTCTATCCCGTTAAGCATATAGTATGTGTAGAGGTCAAGCTCTTCCTTAAACGGCATCTGCACTATCCAGCTCAAAATGAGGATTATAGCAGTGAATAATACCGTGACCCCTATCGCAAGGCCCCAGCGCCCTTTCAGCGAGGCCTTCGCGTTCCTTTTCATCTCAGCTCTCGTTACCTTCATCATAAAAGCACCTCCTGTACTTATTCTACGGTCTTGATGTGAGCTTTATTGTTATAAATGCGGCGTCCTTCTCCGCAACAAATCCCGATATGCCCGAAATAAGGCTTTCATCCTTTAAAAGTACGGATGTGCGCGCCGTACCCTTTAGCCTGTCCGTTACCGACGACAGGCTTAAGCCCGCAGTCACGCGGGCACGCCAGATCTTAAAGCCCGCATCGTTTAAAGCTGCGGCGGCGTCTGCAGAAAGCGCATCATACTGCGCCGCAGAAAGATACACGGAGTTTACACAGGCCTTATAAATAAGCGCCATGACCTCGGCCGTATCCTCCGCTTTCGCCGCAAGCGCCGAAGCGTCTGACACATCCTCGCCCGAAAGGTCTATTCCTAGCTCGTTTCCCGAAGCAAGTATGCGCGCCGCGCTTTCGGGATCGCTTTTAAGATACTCCTCCGAAAGGAAGAACGTGGCGCGCGCGCCTGCGGCGTCGAGCGCGTCCAGTATCACGGGTAGGCTTTCATGCTGCGGCGAAGCGAACATAAGATAAACGTCCGGCGTCTCGTCTTCCTTCGGCTCGTCCTCGACCGCAGGGGGAGGACTTTGCGCCGCGGACGTATCCGTCTGCGTCTGCGGCAGGGCTTCCGGCTCCTTGGGAAGGAGCTCGGCCTTATATTTTTCCGTAAACTCACGGTCGCTCAAAGCTGCTGCGCGAAGGGATATCCTCACCGTATTTATTGATGAAAGAAAGCTGTATCTTAAGCCGAACACTTCGCACATCACGCGCGCCGGCACCATAAAGGTCGAATTCTCATAGTAACACGTAACATAATATACTTCGTAGTTTTCATCCGTGGCTATATTCTGGATCATATTGAACGTCAGCGAATGACGCCCTCCCGATACCGAAAGAGTCTTCGATACGCCGTCGTAGCTGTATGAAAGCGCAAAATTGCCCGTAAAGACCTCTATCGGCACATAGCACACGTTGCCCGCAAAAACGGGGCGTATGCCCCTGGGCGGATCGACGAGCGAATCATTTATTCCCAGCGAAATATCCATGACCGCAAACGCGCCGCCCGAAGACAGGGCGCATGAAAGCGCGAAAACCGCAAGCGCAAACAGCGCGATGTGGCGTTTCTTATTCATTGTTCACCGTCTCATCTCTTAACTTATTATGTATTTATACTTTTAAATTATCTCATATTTTTTTTAAAACTTCAACTTTCGACGAAAAAATAGCGCGTTTTGTTGCATTTTTTTAAACGTTGGTATAAAATAAAAAATAGAATTTTTAAGCTTATATATGCTGAAAATATATATTAAAAGCAGGACGGAGGAATTTTTATGTCACTTGATATCAGGATCGAAAAAACGAAGGCTCCCAAGCCGAAGCCGGACCCGCATTCTCTCGGATTCGGAAGATTATTCTCGGACCACATGTTTCTTATGAATTATTCTTCCAAGGAAGGCTGGCACGATGCACGTATCGTTCCCTACGGTCCCCTTTCTTTAGATCCTTCCTCTATGGTATTCCACTATGCTCAGGAAGTATTCGAAGGTATGAAGACGTATAAAACGAAGGACGGCAAGGTGCTTCTTTTCAGACCGGACAAAAACATCTCTCGTATGAACCGTTCGCTCGACCGCTTATGTATGCCCGCAGTGCCCGAGGACGATTTCCTGCAGGCGCTTTTGGAGCTCATAAAGGTGGAAAAGGATTGGATCCCCGAAGGCGACGAGACCTCGCTTTACATCAGGCCCTTTATGATCGCCACCGACCCGTTCATCGGCGTTAAGCCCTCAGACACATATCTGTTCGCAATAATCCTTTCACCTGTCGGCGCATATTATCCGGAAGGCATAAATCCCGTTAAGATATACATAGAGACGGAGTATGTGCGCGCCGTTCGCGGCGGTCTGGGCTTTACAAAGGCGGGCGCGAATTACGCCGCTTCGATAAAGTCGCAGGTAAAAGCGCACGATCTTGGCTATACTCAGGTACTGTGGCTCGACGGCGTTGAGCGCAAGTACATCGACGAGGTAGGCACGATGAACGTATTCTTCAAGATAGACGGCAAGGTAGTTACCCCCTTCCTTGAGGGCAGCGTGCTTCCGGGCGTTACGAGAGATTCCGTTATAAACGTGCTGCGCGACAAGGGCTATACCGTTGAGGAGCGCAGAGTAAGCGTACAGGAGCTTACGGAGGCTCATAAGAACGGCAAGCTCGAAGAGGCGTTCGGCACCGGCACGGCTGCCGTTATCTCCCCCGTCGGCGAGATAAATTACGAGGGCAATAAGATGGTTATAAACGATTTCAAGATAGGTCCCGTAGCTCAGATGCTCTACAATGAAATAACCGGCATTCAGACGGGCAAAATAGCCGACCGCTTTAATTGGACTGTCGAGGTAAAATAATTAGTAATACTTTAGTATTAAAAAAACGCGCTTTTGCGCGTTTTTTTAATGCGAACTTATATTTTTTACGTTTTATACTCATTTTTTCTTATGCGGATAGTATGCTATAATAAAAAACAAGCGAAGCCTGCCCAATATGCGCGCAGTCACTGTATTTTTTGCCCAAAAAGCAAGCCCGCCTCCGAAATGTCCGCATGGATTTTTGAGTTTTTATAAGCTTTTTTAAATAGTTTTAAAAAATAAATATCATACTTATTTCCTATTGGAAAGAACGGAACGATAATGTATCATTAAGGTATAATATTGTGTTATGAGAAGGAGGTGCAATCGACAATGACTCAGGTAATCGTTCCCACGCTGGGACAGACCAATCTCGACGTTACCATCGAGAAGTGGTTCAAGAACGTAGGCGATGCTGTTAAGGAGGGCGAGCCCTTATATGAGCTTTCTTCCGAGAAGCTGACCCAGGAGATCGAGGCTCCCGTATCCGGTACGCTCACCAAGATCTACAAGCAGGTTGGTGAAACCGCTGCTAACGGAGATCTTCTTGCTGAAATCGAATAATTTCAGCGGCTAAACGGCTAGCCGTCAGCGTACTGATAAAAAGCGCAAAAGGCGCACGCCTTTTGCGCAGCTTATGCCGTTAAATAACAATAATCAAAAATTAAGATGGAGGTGCAAGAGTAAATGAGCTTTACTAATGAGCAATACATCGAAATTTACGAGTATTTAAGATACGCGAGAGCTTTCGGTGAGAGAATAATTTACTACATCAAGGCCGGTAAAATAGCCGGTGCTATCCACTCCCCCTATGGCCAGGAAGGCGTACAGGCAGGTCTTATCATGGCTGCTAAGTACACTCCTCACAAGACCGCAGCAGTTGGTACTCACAGAGACCAGCCCGCTAACTCCAAGAGAATGGGTCTTCAGAACTTCATCAACGAGATGCTCTGCAAGCAGACCGGTCCCTGCAAGGGCCTCGCAGGCGAGTATCACGTAATGAAGCTCGACGTTGGCTTCCTTCCCGCACAGGGTATCCTCGGCGGCGCATGGCCGTGGGCAGTTGGTTATGCTTGGGCAAGAAGAGCACAGGGCAATCCTGAAGTTGTTATCGCTATCTACGGTGACGGCGCTACTTCCGAGGGCGTAACCTACGAGGCTATGAACGTGGCTGCTATCTACAAGCTCCCCGTTGTATTCTTTATCGAGAACAACGGCTTTGCTATGCAGAGCTCCGCTGAAAAAGAGTATCCGGTTGAAGACCTTGCGCTCCGCGCACAGGGCTGCGGCATGAGAGGCGTTACCGTTGACGGTATCGACCCCGTTGCAGTTGCAGAAGCTCTTATTGAGGCTATTGACCTCGCAGCTAAGGGCCAGCCGAACGTACTCGAAGTTAAGTGCACCAGATTCGAAGGTCACTTCGTCGGCGACCCGCAGGGTTACAGAGATCCCAAGTATAGAGAGAAGCTTGCTGATCTTGATCCGGTTGCAAGATACGAGAAGGTTATCAAGGAAATGGGTATCATAGACGACGCAGGTCTTCAGAAGATAGCTAAAGAGCAGGACGACATTATGGTTGCCGCTTTCGAGGAAGGCTTCAAGCAGCCCGATCCTACGAGAGAGCAGGCTCTTGCCTTCTCTGCTGTTTGGTCGAATAAAGCAGGAGGTGCAATCTAATGGCTACTATTCCGTTAATTAGAGCTATAAACGCTGGTTTAACCAAGTCGTTTGATGCAGATGAGAAGGTTATCCTTCTTGGTCTTGCTGCTTCCGCAGGCAGTGCATACGGTTACTTCGTAGGCTTCGACAAGAAGTACGGTAAGGACAGAGTCCTTGACATGCCTCTTGCTGAGACCATGTACACCACTTTCGCAATCGGCGCTGCAATGGCAGGCTTCAGACCCATCGTTGAGTTCATGTTCGGTGACTTCGCAACCTACGGTTACGAGGGTATCGCTAACATCGCTGCAAAGCAGAGATACAACACCGGCGGTCAGTTCTCCTGCCCCGTTACTTACCTTCTCCCGATAGGTAAAGGTAAGAGCGGCTGCACGCATACCCAGAACAACGAGGCTTGGTTCGCAAACGTTCCCGGTCTTAAGGTATGCGCTCCGACTTATCCCGCAGAGGTTCAGGCTTATCTGCAGGCTTCAGTTCGCGACGACGACCCGGTATGCTTCTACTTCGATAAGAGCCAGTTAGGTCTTATGGGCGAAGTACCGGACGATCTTCCGGTTCCGACTCTTGAGCAGGGTACTCTCAAGATGAAGGAAGGTAAGGACATCACCCTTATCGGTTATCATTCCGCACTCGTAAACGCTACCGCAGCTGTTGAAGAGTTCGAGAAGGAGACCGGCCTCTCCGTTGAGATCCTCAACACCGTAATGCTCGTTCCGTTCGATACGGCTCCGATATTCGAGTCCGTAAAGAAGACCGGTAAGGTTCTTCTCGTAACGGAAGCTCCTGAGAGAAACTCCATGATGCAGTGCCTCTCCGCTCTTATCGCAGAGAACTGCCTCGAGTCCTTAAAGAAGCCCGTAAAGCGTGTCGGCGCTCACAACGCTCCGTCCGCATTCGGCGACACCGGCCCGAAGTATCTCTATCCCTTCAAGGAAGACTACCTCGCAGCTTTAAAGGAACTTGCAAAATAATCAACTCTGATATTATAAAAGACGCAAGGGCAATAGCCTTTGCGTCTTTTTCTTTTAATGAAGATAATAAATCAAAAAGCTCATCTATGCCAATATCACATAACGCCGCTTTATTGATCCCGCTTTTCTTCGCCTCACCCGCCTTGCCGCACGCGGCAGACTCATTTTATTCAAGCGGCGCAAACAGTGATTCCGGGTCTATCCGTTTATTGTCCTTAGTGACCTCCAAATGCACATGCGGCTCTTCTGCCGCCTCTGCCGCAGCGCTCGTTCCCGCCGCGCCAAGCGTATCTCCGGCTTTTACACGCGCCCCTTCTTTTACACCGACCTCGGGCGCAAGGCCGCAGTAGTATGACACAAGCCCGCCCTCATGCGAAACGCTTATGCATTTGCCCCACATTTCGTCGCTGTAAACGCTCTTTACCGTGCCGTCGGCTATTGCCCTCACCGCCTCGCCGGGAGAAGCCTTATAATCTGCGCCCGTGTGTACGCGCCAGTCATCAAAAGTGTTTGAATACACCAGTTCATCTTTAGAATACCCCCATATCAGCGCGCCCGCAACGGGACGCGAATACTGATTTGCCGTAATGATCCCAAAAGTCGGTATGCTCTCCTTGTCAGCGTTCTCCGCTCGATCATTTTCATCCGAACGCGCTCTTATTTCGGCCCCGGGTTTTTCATCATCGTGTTTTAACGCGGCTTCGTTTTCTCTTGAAGCTTCATTCAGCCCGACTGCTTCTTCGGCTTTAGGCAAGCCGGGCAGACTGCCCTCTGCGTCAAGCGTCACTTCCGAAGGATCGGGCAGCGCCTCTTTGGAACGCTCGTTTTGCTGCAATACAAGCGCCGTTATGCATACTGCCGCCACCAAAACGAGCAAAACAGCGTAAAATCCCGCCTGATGCAGTCCATACTTCCTTGAGGATCCGTCATTATCTCTGTTATCGTTCATATAAAAACACCTCCCACGGTATCATTTACCGTGGGAGGCGCATTTATTCATCATCAGCTTTTAAGCTTCTTCATAAGCCCCGTCTTTTCCAGAGCAAGAATTATTATAGTTGCGATTATCGATCCGCCTATCGTGCTTACAAGGAAGGGTACAACAAATCCTAAAAGCGCAGCCTCACGTCCCATAAGAAGCGTAGCCACGGGATATGCGAGGATCGCGCCCAAAATTCCCGTGCCGACGACCTCGCCCACGAAGGCAAAGCCCAGCTTTTTCCCGTATTTATACATAAGTCCCGCACAAAGCGCGCCGACCATGCTGCCCGGAAACGCCAAAAGTGTGCCCGTGCCTGTGGCAACGCGTATAAGAGAAGTTATAAACGCCATTCCCACAGCATATCCGGGGCCTAAGATAACTGCTGCCAGCACGTTTATCATATGCTGCACGGGAAGGCAGCGCGCCGCGCCGATAGGTATCGAAAACGGAGCGCAGACTACGCCCACCGCAATAAGTATGCCCGACATCGCAAGCTTTCTCGTCTTGGACATGATATATACCTCCGAGTAATATTGTTTTTCTTATTTAACAAAAAAAGTCATACGAAAGTTCACACCCGCGGTGGTGTGCCCCATTCATATGACTTATACATATGATACCACATGTTTTTAAAAAGTCAAGCAAAAATCAAAAATTTACTCCCATTGCGATATTTGCGTATCTGTATAATAATGCGCAAGTATCGCGCGGTAGTCGTATCCGTCCTTTGCAAGCGCGTTCGCGCCGTACTGGCTCATGCCTACGCCGTGTCCCGAACCATACACCTCAAAGCATACATTCTCGCCCACCGTCACGATAAAGTTCGCGCTTTTAAGCGAAAACAAGGCGCGCACCTCGTTGCCTCTGAGCGTTACGCCGCCTATACTTACCGAAAGCACACTGCCGCCCTCGCTCCTTACAACATGGTTCACCCATTCGGACGCGTCGTCCCCGAAAACGGCCTCAGGATAAGCCTCGCAAAACTGTGCCTTAAATTCATCGGCACTCAGAACTACTCTCGTTATTTGCCCTTCGGCGGCCTCGCCCAGCGGCGACTCCACGCTTTTAAGATAAGGCAGGTCGCCGCCCCAGACGTCGCGTGAGTTTTCCGTGCGCCCATATGACGCGCTGTGGAAAACGGCGTTTACCGGCTTAGCGTCATATGTAAGTATCTCTTTGTCGGTGTTCTCCACAGCGTCGCATATTTTTTCATAATACTTCTCCTCCCACTCTCCTCCCCACTTTCCCCGTGCGTCCGAAAGCGTCATATAAGCCTTGCAATGGGCGGGATCGGTGCATACGTCGGCTCCGTTGTGCGAGGGGAATATTCCCGGCTGCGCCCTGTTTTCAATATATTTATTATAAGTATAGCTGCGCGCGGCTACAGCCTGCGCCATAAGCGCATCATCCTCAAATGAAGCAGGCATCTCCGCCATAACGACGCCCGTTAAATAATCCCTTAAGCTTATATCCTCGAGCTCGCCGGTATCCGTGTGCATAAGACTTATAATTATTCTTTCATCACCCGAAATATTCTCCGCCCGAGAGGGAGCGTCTTGCGTAATTCTGCACAAAATCGGCGGTAAAAGAAGTAACACCATCCAAATAAACGTAATAAACAGCAAAATTCTTTTCATATTTTCTCCTTCCGATTCTCTGTTGTGCTTGACGCTTTATATTTATTCAGTTAAAATATTTTTATATATATTTTTTTATGTACTCATCCGGAGGTGAAAATATGCCAGTTGAGAACTATATGATTAACCAGGCGTATCTTGATAAGCTTTATAAGAAATTTACGGACTATACTACTATAGATCCAAGCGCTTTTGACAACACCAATATAAAACGCGGCCTCAGAAACGCCGACGGCACGGGCGTCATGGCCGGCGTTACGGTTATCGGTAACGTACACGGTTATCTTATAAATGAGGGCGACAGAATGCCCATTGACGGCGAGCTCTATTATCGTGGTATAAATATAAAGGATATGGTAGAAGGCTACGACGGTCCCAAGAACCGCCGTTTTGAGGAAGTGGCTCATCTTCTGCTTTTGGGCAGCCTGCCAAACGCCGAAGAGTTTGAAATATTCGGCAGCATGCTCACAAAGCTTCGCGATCTGCCCAAGGGTTTTACCGAGGACATGATAATAAAAGCGCCCAGCTCGGACATAATGAATAAGATGGCGAGAAGCGTACTTGCAATGTATTCCTACGATCCCGACCCGTCCAATCTATCGGTAGAGAACGTACTTAGGCAGTGCATAGAGCTTACGGCAAGGCTGCCAATAATCGCGGCGCATGCCTTTCACGTTAAACGCCACTTCTATGACAGAAAGAGTCTTTATATACATTTGCCCAAGGCGAAATACGGAACGGCCGGCAACTTCTTAAACGCCGTTCGCCCGGACAAAAAGTTCACCGAAAGCGAAGAGAGCATACTCGATCTCGCGCTCGTTCTGCACGCAGAGCACGGCGGCGGTAACAACTCCACTTTTACCACGCGAGTACTTACCAGCGCAGGCACCGACACATATTCCGCGATATCGGCCGCAATAGGTTCGCTTCGCGGCTATCGTCACGGCGGAGCCAATATAAAGGTCCATAATATGTTTGAAACGATGAAACAGGACGTGCATGACGTGCGCGACGACGATGAGGTCTCTGATTATCTTGAGCGTATACTCAGAAAAGAAGTCGGCGACAAAAGCGGCCTTATCTACGGCATGGGACATGCGATATATACGAAAAGCGATCCCAGAGCAGTGCTTTTAAAGAAGGCCGCGCGCGAGCTCGCATTGGAAAAAGGCATGCTTGACGAATTCGAGCTTCTCGACAGGGTCGAGCGACTTGCTCCGGCAATACTCAATAAAAAGATGGGCGCGCACAGGGTCGTATGCGCAAATGTCGATATGTATTCGGGCTTTGTTTACCGTATGCTCAACATACCTATGGAGCTCTATACTCCGCTTTTCGCAATTGCGAGAATAGCCGGCTGGTCGGCGCACAGAGTTGAGGAGCTTTTGTCGGGTACTAAGATAATCCGTCCGGCGTACAAAAATATTGCAAAAACACGCGTTTATATGCCTATGAGCGAAAGGACCGATTACGAAAGCCCTTCGGTAACGGCACAAAATTAAAGAAGCTTTAATAATACTAAAGAAGGACGATGATATAATTGCAGGTCATACTTACGGTCATATTTTCCGCGGCGGCGCTCGTGCTCTCTATTTTGAGGCTAAATATCGCCATGGAGCCCGACGGTCTGTTTATAAAGGGGCATCCTCTCACTTATGCGCTTTCGGCAGTACTTTTGCTGTTTTTTGTGCTTTCTATACTTTTGAACTTAAAAAAGGATAAATTCGGCGCATTCGATATAAAAAAACAGTCTTCTGTATATAAATACGGCAAAGCAATGTCGTTTATTATGCTCGCGTCCTGTATTATCTCAGCCGTAGGCTATATAGCGGCGGGAATGGGACAAAGATTTGAAATGCGCATTGCGGTAATGGTGCTTTTGTCGGCCGTAATGGCGTTTACATTTTTGCCTCTCGCCGTGTTTTTCGGCTCGGGCAAATATAAAACGTCGCTGATACCCGCAGCGCTCGTACCCGTATTCATAACTGCAGTTATGCTCATAGTAAATTACATTTCGGTAACTCAGATGGCTACTCCCGCGCAGTATGGATACCTTATAATCGCCCAACTTTCAAACGTGCTTTGCTTCTATTATCTGGCGAAGTTTTTAAGCGGCGCGTCGTGCGCGCGCGGAGCGATCGTTTCATCATCCTTTGCGGCGGTTGCCAATTGCGCTGCCTACATCGCTCCTCTTTTATATGCCGTTTTTAACGGTCAATTTACTGCGGCAAGCCTTCAGGGGATCTTAGGCGCAGCTGAATGCTTCTATGCGATAGCTGTACTTCTGTTTGTAAAACGAGAGAGCGTGAAATAATATGGACAGAGATGTTTTTGAGCGCCTTTTGGACGAGGTCGCCTGCGAGTTGCCCGAGGAATTTTACGCCGATCTGAACGGCGGCATAATAATATCCGACGAGGCTCCGTATCACAGCCAAAGCGTTGCCGACGATCTTTATATCATGGGAGAATACAGGCGCAGCGAGATGGGGCGGCAGATAGTAATATTTTACGGCTCGTTTGAAAAGCTTTATCCCAATATTTCCGAGCAGCGTCTTAAAAAAGAATTGCGCCAGGTGCTCCGCCATGAGTTTCGCCATCATCTTGAAGGACTTGCGGGACAGCGCGATCTGGAAGTAGAAGACGAAGAAGAGATAGCCGACTATCTTTGGCGGCACGAGCTGCGAAAGCGCAGACGCAAAAGCGGCGCGCGCCGGCTTGACGACTTTCAAATAGGACGAAACAGAAATAAATAATAAAAGCTGCCTGTTTTTGGCAGCTTTTATTCGTTCTTTATAAATGAGGGAAATGTAAGATCTCGTATCGTATCGATAAATTCCTCCGGCGGCTCTTTCATGCCGTTTTTAGCCCACTTTGAGATAACGCCCACTATGGCAAACGTATAATAATCGCTTATTATATCATGCTGTGCCTTTGTTATGGAGCCGCGCTCAAGCGGGCCGGAAAACAGCACCGCTACCAGCTCATGAAGATACTGCGTCAGATATTCTGGAAACGAATTCTGCCCCGGCGTGTTAAGCGCGTTTATATAAAAACGCCTGTTGTCCTGCATATAATGACACAGCTTTATAAGGCCGTCGGCCCACGAGTCCTTATCCGTAAGTATGCCTATATATTGTATTGTTTCCGTATAATATATCCAGTTTACAAGGTCGTATTTATCCCTGAAGTGATAATAGAAGGTCTGGCGGTTTACGCCGCATTGCTGAGCTATATCCCCGACGGATATCTTTGAAAGCGGCTTATGCGCCATAAGCTCCTTGATCGCTTCGGCAAGCACGCGCTTTGTTATCTGAGAATCCGCCACAGCACTCACCTCCCCTGTTTATTTATCTTCATTTTATAATAGCATTTTGTTTTTTTCAAGTGCTATATTGCGCGGGATATTTTTGCTCTCGCAGCAAGGGGAGTTTTTTCAAAAGCGCTGCTTTTGAAACGTTTATCTTGCTTAAAAGCAAGATGAAATTTTAGAACCGAGGTTCCAAAGAATATCTTAAAACTTAAAGTTGACGCTTACTAAAATTGGGCTTAAAATATAAATAACAAACAACTTTCAGGGAGGATATTCTTATGATGACGCGCAGCGAATACATAGAAAGCTTAAGAAAGCTCAATCTCAACGTATATATGTTCGGCGAAAAGGTGACCTCACCCGTTGATAACCCCGTAATAAGGCCTTCATTGAATTCTGTAGCAATGTCTTACGAGCTTGCGCAGGATCCCGAATACCGCGATCTTATGACTGCTGTATCGAATCTCACGGGCGAAACGATAAACCGCTTTACGCATATCCACCAAAGCACTGAGGATCTTATCAAAAAAGTTAAAATGCAGCGTCTTATGGGACAAAAGACGGCCTCCTGCTTCCAGCGATGCGTAGGGCTTGACGCAGCCAACGCCATATATTCGACCACATATGAGATCGACCGCGCTAAGGGTACAAATTACTTTGAACGTTTTAAAAAATTCTGGACGCGCGTTCAGCGCGAGGACCTCGTTGTAGACGGCGCTATGACCGACCCTAAGGGCGACCGCTCGCTCGCACCCTCCAAGCAGTCGGACCCCGATCTCTTTTTGCACGTCGTTGAAAGACGTCCCGACGGCATAGTCGTTCGCGGCGCGAAGTTCCATCAGACGGGCATTATAAACTCGCATGAAGTAATAGTTATGCCCACTATGTCAATGAAGGAGGCCGACCGCGATTACGCCGTAGCGTTTGCCGTACCGACCGATACTAAAGGCATAACGCTCATATACGGCCGCCAGTCGTGCGACACGAGAAAGCTTGAAGAGGGTGCAGACATAGACCTGGGTAATAAAAACTTCGGAGGCCATGAGGCCATGACGATATTCGATAACGTATTCGTACCGAACGAGCGCATATTTATGGACGGCGAATACGAGTTTTCCGGCGTTATGGTAGAGCGCTTTGCAGGCTACCACCGCCAAAGCTACGGCGGCTGCAAAGTCGGCGTCGGCGACGTGCTTATTGGCGCTGCGGCGCTGGCGGCGGACTACAACGGCGCGGCAAAGGCCTCGCACATAAAGGATAAGCTTATCGAGATGGTACATCTTAACGAAACGCTTTATTCATCGGGCATAGCCTGCTCATGCGAGGGCAAGAAGACGGCGTCGGGAAATTTCCTTATCGACCTTCTTCTTGCAAATGTATGCAAACAGAATGTTACGCGCTTCCCCTATGAGATAACGCGCCTTGCCGAGGATATCGCAGGCGGCATGATGGTAACGCTGCCAAGCGAGCGCGACTATAAGAACCCCGCAACGCGCAAATATATCGAGAAATATTACAAGGGCAGCGACATATGCTCCACTGAGGACAGAATGCGCGTGATGCGCCTTATCGAGAACATGACGCTCGGAGCTGCCGCCGTCGGATACCGCACGGAATCCATGCACGGCGCGGGCAGCCCGCAGGCTCAGCGCGTAATGATAGCGCGCCAAGGCAACATCGAGGCGAAAAAGGAGCTTGCAAAGAAGATCGCCGGAATAGAAAAATAGATTTGATACGATTTAAAAACAGCCGGACGGCGCTTCCCGTCCGGCTGTTTGATTTTCGGCTCATTTATTCATAAGAGCATATTTTAAGACGGCAACACACGTCTTAGCGTCGCGTATCTCTCCGCTCATCACTTTATCTGTAAGATCGCCTATATCCATAAATACGGACTCCACAAATTCGTCCTCGTCCGGCTTACCGTCGCATACCGATAGCTTTTTGGCAAGATAAATATACACCGGCTCATACTGCGCTCCGGGCGCCGGGTACATGACGCCTAGCTTCGTTATCTCGCCGCAGGAGCGGTTTATCTCTTCGCGCATTTCACGCAGCACGGCTTCATCGGGCGTCTCTCCCGGGTCTATCTTGCCCGCCGGTATCTCTATAAGGTGCTGCTTATACGGATAACGGAACTGGCGAACAAGTATCGCCTTGCCGTCGTCCGTCACGGGAAGAACCGCTACGGCGCCGGAATGCTCTGTCACCTCGCGCGCTGCGCGTCTTCCGTTCGGAAGTTCCACCTCATCTACCTTCACGGTCAGTATCTTTCCTTTGAACACAATTTTTGAGGAAATCGTTTTTTCGGTAAAATCCATATTTATCACTCCTATTTGCCTAACTTAACGAATAAACATATATATACTATATCACAAAAAGGAGTGAATGTTACGCAAATCAGCTCAAAATATCCCACGGACAGCGCGCTTACGTATCATTATTTGGAACGACTGAAAAAAGCGTATCCCTTTCTTTCATGCGAGAGCATCGGAAAGAGCGTTCTCGGGCGCGATATCCCTGTTGTAAGGCTGGGATACGGCCCGCGCCGCGTTTTTATATGCGCGGCGCATCATGCGCTCGAATGGATGACATCGCTTATAGCTCTGCGCTTCATTGCCGACTATTGCGCCGTAAAGACGCGCGGCGGCAGACTAGGCAAAAAAAGCGTGAGCGAGGCCTTTGCAAATACGTCGGCTTACATTGCGCCGCTTTTAAATCCCGACGGGGTCGATATCGTGATAAACGGAACGCGCTCGGCGCTTTCGCTTAAAGAAAGCGTTGAAGACATGCTCTGCGGCCGAACGGCCGCCGCGATCTGGCAGGCCAATGCACACGGCGTTGACTTAAATCACAATTACAACGCAGATTTTGACGAAGGCAAGCGCTTAGAGAGCGAATACGGCATAGAAGGACCCGGTCCCACGCGATTCGGCGGACAGTATTATGAAAGCGAACCCGAAACGCGCGCCGTCTGCCGCTTTCTTCGCGCAAGACGTTGTGAGCTTCTCGTCTCTCTTCATGCGCAGGGGCGTGAGATCTACTCTCCCTTTAAGTCCGAGGAGTCGGACGAATGGCTTCGCGAGTTTTCGCGCCTTTCGGGATACCCCGCCGCGAAAGCATCGGGCATCGCCGCATACCGCGGCCTTTGCGATTGGTTCGTGCGCGAGTTTTCACGTCCGGCCTTTACGATAGAGGCGGGATTCGGGAAAAACCCGCTGCCTCTTCGCGACTTCGACGGTATTTATGCGGAAGTCTTTCCTTTGCTCGCGGCTGCGGTCTGCGGAATATAGCGATGTGAAAAATATCGGTACCTCGCTTCTAAAAATGACGCCGACCGCAATAAAAGCATTGCGGTCGGCACTTTTTTATTGAATATGGTCCTCTATACGTAGAATTCCTCCAGATCATCAAGGCGCACACAGCCCAGGCGGCCGCCCTTGTCCTTATACATGGCGCCGCAGTCCACGTTTATAAAGCTGTCGGTCTTTATTATTCGTCCGACATATTTTTTGCCGAATTCAAACGTCGGCGTATGACCGAATACAAGTATTTTATCGTCGAAAAGCTTTTCTCCCGGCTCATGACTGGACAAAAGATAGTCGAACAGCTTATAATCGCTCAGATCGCGTGTTTTATCAAAATTTGAAAGACCGCTGTGCGTTACAATAAAGCTTCTGTTTTTTACATTAAGCTCCTCATACAGCGTAAACTCCTCCAAGTATTCCCGCACGCTTTCCCGGTCTTCGGGCGAAAGATCAAGGTATTGTTCAAAGACCGTGCGTCCGCCCGACTTTACAAATTCGGCCAGCGCGTTCATAGTATATTCGTCAAGTCCCTTAAAAAAGCTGTCCTTTCCCGCGTCGGGTGAGATCTTCGCTATACATTCGCCGAAGCGAAATTCCTTATACCCCATAAGCGGGAAAACATTTGTGCGCGTCATCAAATCAAAGAGAAGCGCTATAGGCTCCTCGTCTCCGCCGATAACGTCGCCCGTCAAAAACACCATGTCGGTACTCTTCAGATCTATTTTTTGTATCAGCCTCTTCCAATCGTTCAGACAACCGTTTAAATCTCCGGCAACGTATATCATAAAATCCACCTCGCAACATAGTCTGTAATTTAATATTACCCATATTCTCCGAAAAAAGCAACACGGCAAATTTCTTTTTCATTTGCTCTGTATGACAAATTCTGATACAATGAAGTATATAGAGCCGCTTTACGGTCTTTTTTAAGCATATGCGCCGAAAAAATGTCGAAGCGTAAAACTACGGAGTCTCATAAACCATGAATACTGAAAGCTTTTTTATACTGCCTAAAATTTCATACGACACTCTTTTAAGAGCGTCTGCGGATTCTTTGCGCGTGCTTATCGTTTTGGGACAGTCGCCCGACGTCTCCTTTGAAAAGCTGCGAAAAACTCTCGGCTTTGACAGGGAGCGTCTTGTGTGCGCTCTTGACTTCTGGCGTGACGAAAAAGTGCTCTCCGAAGCCGACGTGCCTCGCCCGCCCACTTCGAAGCACATATCTCCTTCGGCAAAAGAGATCGCCGAAACCCTGTACAACAGCAATTTTTCCTTCGCAAAAAACGAGGCGGAGTCAGTCTGGGGCACGCTTTCCCGTACACATCTCAACGCGCTCCTCTTCGCCCATAACAATATGGGGCTCTCGATCGAATCGATAGTCCTGCTCCTGCGCCGTTTAAAGGATACGGGCCAGACGGAATTAAGACACTTCGAGCGCGCCGCCCTTGACTGGTCAAAGCGCGGCCTTAAAGACGCAAAAGCGGCGGAGGCCTATATAGACGAGCTTACACGCGGCGACGCATATGCCGAGCGCATATCAAAGGCGCTTGGTATCTCCTTTGAAACGATGAACGAGAACGAGCGACGCACTGCCGCCTCATGGGAAAAGCTCTGTATAAGCGACGAGGCCATAATCGACGCATACCGACGCAGTCTGCCCTATACTAAGGGCAACAGCCCGTTCGCATATATGAATAAAATAATTATAAAAGACGCAAACGCAAAAAAAAGCGCGCCTTGCGAAACAGCAAATATAAAAGAGGCTTCTGCCCCTCAAAACCCCGCAAAAAAGCGATACGATTACGCCCGGATTCGCAAGCTCGACCGCGAGTATTTAAAAAGTCTTAAGGATGAGAATATATGAGTATAAGATATTCAAAACAGATATTTAAAAACGTAAACGACGCCTTTGAAAAAAAACGCGCTTCGGCCGAGGAGCGGTATATAGCCAACCGCGCCGAAGCCGCAAAAAAAGACGCGCGCTTTTCACAGATCGAGTATGAGCTTTCTTCTGCGGCATCCGAGCTTATCGGCGCCGTGGCTTCCGGCAAGGATACGGCTTCGGCGGCGAAAGAGGCCGAGAAAAAAAGCCTCGCTCTTCAAAAAGAAAGGCTTGATCTTTTGTCGTCATACGGATATCCTTCGGATTATCTTGACATTAAATATTCCTGCGAAAAATGCAATGACGCCGGCTTCATCGGCTCCAGGATGTGCTCCTGCTATGCCGACGCTTTAAGGGCAGAAGCGCACAAGACGTTCAATCTTTCAATGCATATGCCCGACACAACGTTTGAAAGCTTCGACACCTCGCTCTATACGGGCGAAGCGCTGTCCGCCGACTATACCCCGCGCGAGAACGCAGAGCTTGTGCTGAAGGCCTGCCGTGTTTTCGTGCGTGATTTTTCAAAATCACGCCAAAACCTTCTCTTTACGGGCAAAAACGGACTTGGCAAGACTCATCTTTCCAGCGCCATAGCCCATGCCCTTATCGACGACGGATTCGACGTAGTCTATGAGACTGCGGGAGTTATCTTCGCGCTTATGGAAGACGTGCGATTCGGGCGCACGAGCGACGAAGCGCTTTACCGCACCGAACGCCTTTCACAGTGCGACCTTCTTATAATCGACGACCTCGGCAGTGAGTTTACGACTCCGTTTGTGCGCGCCGCGCTCTTTTCAATAATAAACGGTCGTCTTATGAACAACAAAAAAATGATCATCAGCACAAATCTTTCTCCCAATGACATAAGCGAGCTTTATGACGAGCGCATATATTCGCGCATTATGGGCAGCTTTACCGTATTGGAGCTTTACGGAGACGATATACGTCATATTTTAAAAGAAAGAAAATAATGATCGTCACTTTTTATATGTAAATAATCAGCGGCTCGCGCCGCAAAAAAAGAATCAAACAAAGGGGCTGTTTTTATGAAAAAGAAACGCAGACGTCGAAGCCGTGGACCGGTTATAGCCATTGTGGTATTCGCGCTTATCGTTGTCGCTGTTATAGCCGCCATATCAGCTTCATCGGGCGGATCGTTTTCCGCCTACACCATATTCGAAGCCGAACATCCCAAAGAATCCGCAATAGTTTCAGAGACCACAGACGCTCATTTCATGGACGCTTTCGTAAGCCGCAGCGTGCCGTCTCTCATCTGGGGCCTTGACAACAAAAACCGCCTATGCTCGCCCGTGGCCTCCTATACGGAGCTTTGTATGATCGCAGAGCTGACAGACGGGGAAACGCGCTCTCAGGCGCTTTCGCTTCTCGACTCCGCCGACATTGATACCTCGCGCACACGCGCGGACCGCCTCTTTAGATCCCTTTATAAAGATGGATCGGACACAAAATGTATACCCTCGGCCTCGATCTGGCTTGACAAGCGCGTAAACTTTAATGAGAATCCTCTTGAAAGTCTTGCGAAAACATATCATGCCTCGTCGTTTATAGGCAAGGCGGAGAGCGGCGCATATCAAAAGGCGCTTGCAAGCTGGATAAACAAACAGACGGGCGGCCTTATAAAGAACGGAGGGGACGGCGCTGCGTTTGACGCCGATATGTACGCCGCCTTGATATCTACGCTCCGCTTTGAGAACGAATGGCTGTTAAAGTTTGACTCCGGCAACACTTCGCAATCCGTTTTCCACACGCCCGAGGGCGACGTAACTTGCGACTTTATGTGCAACGATACGTATACAAATGTATATTACGAGTTTTCGCAGTTTCGCGCGCTTGCGCAAAGCTATAAGGACGGCTGTACGATTTGGTACATCCTGCCAAACGAGGGCATAACGCCCGAATCGCTCCTTGCGGACGATCAGCTTAAAGCCTTTCTCACTGTGCAAAAGCAGGCGTATGAGCTGAAAAAAGGCACCTTCGTTCTTCGCGTACCGAAGTTTGACGTGACATACACCTCGGACCTTGCGCGTTCGCTTCCGGAGCTCGGCGTTACGCTTGCGCTCGACCCCGAAGCCGCCGATTTTTCGCCCCTTTCTTCAAACGGCGGTATATATATCACGAACATAAAAAGCAGCCTTCGCATAGTTGTCGATGAAAACGGAACGAAAGGCGGCGCGGCCGCAAAAGCCGAGCTGTCCGCATCCGATCCTAATGCAGGCTTCGTTTTAGACAGGCCGTTCATGTTCCTTATAAGCAGCCCGGACGACCTTCCGCTCTTCGTAGGTATTATAAACGACCCGACGAAGTAAAAGCGTAACGAAGGCATTATATATAAAAAGCCGTCGAGGCAAGGCTTCCCGCAAGGGAGGCGACCCCGGACGGCTTTTTATTTTTTTACCCGCCGCTCATTCTTCTCCCGCTACCGTCTTCATTACCTCAAGCGCTGTGTCGGACACGCCCGCCCCCTTCGCGGGACGCACCATAAATGAGAGAGCGCCGTCCTTCGCGGAGCTTAAAACAAAATTACGTCCGAATTTATCGGAAAGCCGCCCTGCCGCGTTCATATCAAATTCAGGCGCAGTAAATATAATGACGCCGCTGCGCTCCGAAACTTCGGTAATGCCCGACTTTTCACCAAGAGCGCGTATAAGCGCGATATCTATAAGGCTTAAAACGGGCTTCGGTATCTCTCCGAAACGGTCTATAAGCTCGTCGCACACGTCGAACGAGGCGTCAAATCCGTCTATCGCCGCAATAAGCTTATATACGTCTATTCGCTGCTCGGAATTCTTAATATATTCCTTCGGAATATATGCGTCCGTCTGAAGCTCCACGCTGCATTCGGGCTTCACGGCGGTTTTTTTGCCGCTTTTTTCGTCAATGACCTCCGACAAAAGCTTTAAGTACATATCGTAGCCGACATTGCCTATATGGCCGTGCTGGCTTACGCCCAGCATATTGCCCGCGCCCCTTATCTCAAGGTCGCGCATCGCAAGCTTAAAGCCCGCGCCGAACTGTGTGAACTCGCGTATCGCGGAAAGCCGCTTCTGCGCGTCCTCGGATACGACTTTACCGCGCTTATACATAAAATAGGCGTAGGCGCGTCGCGAGGAACGCCCCACGCGCCCGCGTATCTGATGAAGCTGGGCAAGCCCCAGATAGTCGGCGTTCTCTATGATCAGTGTGTTTACATTAGGTATGTCGATGCCCGTTTCGATTATCGTCGTGCAGACCAGCACATCGGCCTCGCCGCCTATAAAGTCGCTCATTATGCGTGAAAGCGCAAGCTCCGTCATGCGTCCATGCGCCGTGGCAACGCGCGCTTCCGGCACCAGCGTCTCAATACGCACGGCGGCGCTCTCTATGTCTTCGGTGCGGTTGTGAAGGAAGTATACCTGTCCGCCGCGCGAAAGCTCGCGCCTTATCGCGTCTGCAATAACTCTGTCGTCCTCCTCGATAACGTAAGTCGTCACGGGCATTCTGTCTTGGGGCGGAGTCTCGATGACCGACATGTCGCGCACGTTCGAGAGCGCCATATTGAGAGTGCGCGGTATGGGCGTTGCCGAAAGCGTGAGCACGTCCACGCCGAGCGCAAACTCCTTTAAGCGCTCTTTATGCATAACGCCAAAGCGCTGCTCCTCGTCAACTACCAAAAGACCGAGATCCTTAAACTTAATATCCTGCGACAAAAGCCTGTGCGTTCCAATAACGATATCGGCACGGCCGTCGGCTATGCGCGCGACTGACTCTTTAAGCTGAGCCGCCGTGCGAAAGCGTGATAATACCTCGCAGCTTACGGGATAGCCGTCAAAACGCTTTACAACTGTCGCATAATGCTGGCTTGCGAGTATCGTTGTCGGCACGAGTATCGCCGCCTGCCTGCCCTCGAGCACACACTTGAATACGGCCCTAAGCGCCACCTCTGTCTTGCCGAAACCCACGTCGCCGCAAAGAAGTCTGTCCATAGGCACGGGCTTTTCCATATCGGCTTTTATCTCGTCTATCGCCCTCAGCTGATCGCGCGTTTCCTCATATTCGAATTTCATATCAAAGTCGCGGCTCAATTCCGAATCGGGCGAAAAGGCATGCCCCTTAGCCGTCTGCCGCGCGCGGTAAAGCTTTATGAGCTCATCTGCCAGCGTTTCAAGCGCGGCGCGAACGCGCGCCTTCGTCTTTGAAAACTCCGCCGTGCTCATCTTTCCGAGCCGCACCTTCCCGTTGCCCGAAGGCGCGATATATTTAGATATCATGTCGAGCCTGTCGCACTGAACGTAGAGTACCTCGCTTCCGGCATATACGATCTTCAGATAATCCTTTTGTACGCCGTGCGCCTCCATGCGCTCAATGCCTACAAACTGACCTATGCCGTAATTCTGATGGACTACGTAATCGCCTTCCCTAAGATCGGTGAACGAATGAAGGCGCGCCTTGGGATCGTAATCTTTTGACTGCGGCGCGCGTGTGCGGCGGCGCGGCTTCGTGGCCGAGCTTTGCACATATACGCATAAAAAGGCGCCTTTATATATAAATCCCGTCGAAAGCGTACCGGACGTCACTACTGCCTTGCCCGGTGCAGGCTTCGGAGACTCCTCATACGAGGCCGCTACGTCGTACTCATAAAGACGGTCGATAAGCGCTCTGGCGTGCGCCTCATCCTTGACCGTTATTATCTGGGCATAACCCAGCCGCTTATAGTATTTTATATCGTCCGAAAGCCCCTCTTCCGACTTAAACGCGGGCATGACAGATGCCGAAACGTCAAACTCGCGTCCTATCTTGTGGTCGTAGGAATTGTGCGCCAGCGACTCCATATGTATTATCGGCCGCTTTATCATTTGCGCATGAATATCATAAAAACCGCAAAGTATATTATTTGTATTTTTACCTATCGCGTGCTCCTCCTCGGCGCGCGCTATATCCTCGGCCGTCTCGGTTTCATAACGCTCACACACGCCCTTTACGGCCTTATACTCCGATACGGCAACAACCGCATCGTCAAGATAATCGAAAAGCGACGCGCCCGAAAACAGAGGCAGATACTTGTCGAGCGCAACGGTGCGCATTGCCGATTTAAGACGCTCCGCCTCGTCAGACAAGCGCGAGGAAAACTTTTCATCGCCCTGTGCATCGGCCTTATGAGACATTGACGTAAGTTTTTTTATGAGCTTGTCTCTTGCAGGCTTTGGCAAAAAGACCTCCCGCGCAGGCGTTATGTGCGCCTCTTTTATCTCGTCGATTCGCCTTTGACCTATCGGATCGAATGTAGAGAGCGAATCAAGCGTCTCATCAAAAAAGTCAAGCCTTACGGGACAGTCGAACGCAGGCGGGAAAATATCTATTATCGATCCGCGTCGCGAATACTGGCCGCGTCCCTCAACTGCGTCGGCATATTCGTAGCCCGCCTCAAAAAGATATGTTACTATCTCGTCGATATCATATTCATTCCCCACATGAAACGAGCGGCACATCCTTTTAAAATCTGCGGGGGCGGGCAATCGCTGCATAAGCGCGGGCGCATCGGCAATAACTATGCTCTTTCCCTCGTTCATCACAGAAAGCGAGCTTATACGCTCGTACTCGTCTGTGAACGATCGAGAGAGCGCGTCTTCAAACAAGAGTGAGCGCGACAAAAACATAAGCGGCTCCTCGCCCAAAAAGGCCTCAATATCGGCGGCCAATGCGCGCGCATCTATGGCGTCAGGCACGATCACAAGTAGATTTTTTTTCGTGTTCTTATAAAAAAAGGCGCACAAATGCGCCTTATGCACCTGTGACAATCCGTTTAAGGCTACGGCGCTTACGCTCCCTTTTTTTATAAGGGAAAGCGCCTCTTTGTATTCGCCTGTTTTATCAAGTATATTTTTAAGCGACATGTTTTTCTCCAAAACGAAGGGCTTAACCTTCTTTATCCTCCTTTTTAGGTGAAAGGTCCAGCCCGTTATACTTGTTCTGCGCCTCGCGCCTCTCTCCGCGCACGAGAAGGGAAAGCGCGTCGGCCGCATTTTCTATTACTTCAAACAGGATCTTACGTTCTTCCTGTGAAAATGACGACAGCACAAAATCGACCATATCAAAATCCTCATGGTGCGGCGCTCCGCATCCCAGCTTTATACGGTCAAATTCATCGCTCCCCGTTAAGTATATTATCGACTTTATACCGTTATGACCGCCGTCGCTGCCCTTCGGGCGTATGCGCATACGTCCCGTAGGTATGGTTATGTCGTCGTAAACGACAATAAGGTCGTCTGTCGTAAGCTTGTAGAAGTCGAGCGCGGCAGATACGGCTTCGCCCGATAAGTTCATGAACGTCTGCGGCTTTAACAGCACTACCTTTTCGCCTGCTATCATGCCCTGACCAGTAAGCGCCTTGAATTTCAGTTTGTCGATAGATATGTTATACTTCTGTGATATGTAATCCATAAAAAGAAATCCGGCGTTGTGGCGCGTAAACGCGTATTTTTGGCCCGGGTTTCCCAGACCTGCAATTATTTTCATATCGTGTATCCTCTGTGATTTTCTCGCCCTCCCGGGCGCAGTATGTTTTTAGAACAGTGGTTTTGGGGCGCCTTCCCTCGGGGAGAAGGCTTTCGCTGCTTCAACGGTCGCCAAAAACGCGGGGCGGACGGTTTCCCGTCCGCCCCTTTAAGCTTTTATGTATTATTTTTCGGTCTCCTGTACGCTCGAAAGCTCAGAAACAGATTCATCCTCATATATCCTCTTTATCGCCTCTGCAAAAACATGGGCCGAGGAAAGGAATTTTATTTTTTCGGGGGCATTCTCGGGCGCTTTTATCGTATCAAGCAGTATAAGTTCAGATATCGGGCTCTTTTCAAGGCGCTCCATTGCCGGACCGGAAAGCACGCCGTGAGAAGCGCAGGCATATACTTTAGTTGCGCCGCCGACCTCGATAAGCGCCTCCGCTCCCTTGCAAAGCGTTCCGGCAGTATCTATCATATCGTCTATAAGCAGCACTTCCTTGCCGCGCACATCGCCTATTATGCTCATTACTTCGACCTTGTTTGCCTCCGGACGGCGCTTGTCTATTATTGCCAGCGGCGCGTCAACGAATTTCGAGAATTTTCTTACTCGCGTGACCGATCCGTGATCGGGCGAAACGAGCACAAGGTTTTCCGGCTTTTTGCCGAATTTTTCCGCAAAATAAGGCGCCAGCACCGATACGCCCAAAAGATTGTCTACGGGAATGTTGAAAAATCCCTGTATCTGAGCTGCATGAAGATCCATAGTCAGTACGCTGTTAGCGCCCGCAACGGTGATAATGTCGGCCATCAGCTTTGCAGAAATGGGATCGCGTTCCTTTGCCTTTCTGTCTTGACGCGCATATCCGAAATACGGGATAACAGCCGTTATGCGTCCCGCAGAGGCGCGTTTTAAGGCGTCCAGCATAATAAGGAGCTCCATTACATTGTCGTTTGTCGGCTGTGAAAGCGACTGTATAACGAAAATGTCGCGTCCTCGTACAGATTCCCCAAGGCTTACGGAAACCTCGCCGTCGGAGAATTTTTTAACGTCCGCCGCACCTAAAGACAATCCCAGATCATTTGCTATTCCCTTTGCAAGCTCAATATTCGAGTTGCCGGAAAAGAGCATTATGTTTTTTCCTTTGCTTACCATTTTTTCTCATCCTCCGTAAACAAATGCATATATTTAATTATTTTTCAAGCTTACTCTTGTCGCGCCATCCCGGCTTTACGCTCTGACGCGCGCGCGCTATCGCAAGCGCACGGCGCGGAACGGTATCGGTTATCGTTGAACCGGCAGCTATATACGCGCCGTCCTCGACCGTAACGGGCGCAACGAGGTTTACGTTGCAGCCGATGAACGCCTTATCCTTTATTATAGTCTTATGCTTATTTTTGCCGTCGTAATTTACCGTAATGCAGCCGCAGGCGAAGTTTACTCCGCTGCCCAGCTCCGCGTCGCCTATATAGCTAAGATGCGGCGCCTTTGTGCCGTTTCCGAACTTGGCCTTCTTTAATTCAACATACGCGCCGACCTTGCAGTCATCCGCAATATCGCAGCCGGGACGTATATGCGAAAACGGACCGATCTTTACGTTGTTGCCTATAACGGAATCGTACGCTTGAGAAGCGTTGAAGGTAACGTTATCGCCAAGTGTCACATTCTCCAAAACGGCATTCGGCCCCACGGTGCATGCGCGGCCTATCTTTGTCTGTCCCTTTATTATCGTAGACGGCAGTATAACGGTGTCCGGCGCTATCTCGGCGTCGGGGCTTATGAATGTTGACGCCTTGTCCATTATCGTAACGCCGCTTTTCATAAGTGCGGTAAGTATCCTGTCCTTTGCGATAACGCTTACATCATAAAGCTGAGCGCGATCGTTTATACCCGTCATCTCGGTAATGTCGTCCACCTCGAACGTGTCGGTCGTGCCGCCCGTATTGTTTATGTAAGCTATCGCGTCTGTCAGATAATACTCGTTTTGAGCGTTGTCCGTCTTTAAGTTGTCTAGCGCCGAAAGAAGCGTTTCTGCCTTAAAGAAATACGTGCCCGTATTTACCTCGTCTATCTTTTTCTGCTCCTCGGTCGCGTCGCGCTGCTCGACGATCTTTTCCACTTTGCCGCTCGCATCTCTGGTAATGCGGCCGTATCCGAACGGGTCCGCAAGGCGCGATGTGATTATCGTAGCGTCCGCGCCGCTCGATTTATGCGCCTCAAAAGCGCCTTTTAAAGTCTCGGGCGTAATGAGCGGCACATCTCCGCTTAAGATCGCAACAGACTCGTCTTTATGCTTTTTAAGAAAATCGCGCGCCATCATTACGGCGTGCCCCGTTCCTAACTGCTCCTCCTGCACGGCAAATTCGCACTGCTCCTGAAGGTGCTCCTTTACAAGCTCACGCCTGTGTCCCACAACGGTGCAAAACTCGCCTGCCCCGCTTTCCTTCAGGGCTGCGATCACCCAATCTATAAGAGGCTTTGAAAGAAGCTCAAAGAGCACCTTTGAGTTTTCCGACTTCATGCGGCTGCCTTTTCCCCCGGCAAGGATTATAGCGCTATACTTGTCCATAATAATTCCTCCCATACATATTTTTCATGCAAGTGAAAAGTCTATTCTACCCAGTTTAATGTCCGTTCTTACAAGTACCACATCTATTATATCACCGATTTGATATTTTTTGCCCTTATGTTTGCCTAAAAGACATAATTTTTTATCGTCGTAAATATAATAATCGTCGTTCAGCTCCTCCATCGAGACGAGCCCTCGCACCGTGTTCTCAAGCTCAACAAAAAATCCGGCGTTCGTTACAGACGAAATAATGGCGGAAAACGTATCTCCGATGAATTTTGTCATATATACAGCCTTGTAAAGGTCTTCTATCGCGCGCGTACATTCGACTGCACGAACTTCCGTAAGGTTAGACTGTGCCGCCGCATCCTTCACGGAGCGCATACGGCGCGGACGTGCGCCGCCCACAGAACGAATATCCGCCTTGAGCGCACGGTGTACGCACAGATCGGGATAACGGCGTATCGGCGACGTGAAATGACAGTAATCCTCAAGCGCCAGGCCAAAATGTCCTTTCGGCTCCGTGTCGTATTCGGCCTTCATAAGCGAACGAAGCATGGATGAGAGGATTATCTGCGCGAAGCGCTCGCCCTTTACCGCTTCGATTATCCTTTTAAGATATTCTCCCGTAAGTTTTCTGTTCTTCGGCAGAGGAAGCGAAAAAAGCGAGGCAAGCGCAATAAACGCATCCGCCTTTTCGGGGGACGGCGCCGCATGAGTCCTGTAAAGCGCCGGTATCTCCCGCGTTCGCATATGGCGCGCCACAGTCTCGTTTGCGCAGAGCATGAACTCCTCTATAAGATCATCTGCCGAACCGCGCTCACGCGGGCCGATATCCACGGGCTCTCCCGCCTCGTCAAGCTCTATATATGATTCCGGCAGGTCGAAATCGAGACTGCCGCGGCGTATCCTTCTCTTTTGCAATATAAGCCTAAGCTCGTCCATTAAAAGGATATCGGGAAGTATATGCGCGTATCGCGCCTTAAGTTCCTTTTCATCTTCGCCGTCTATTATTTTTGAAACATCGCCGTAAATGAGCCTTTCGGCGCTTCTTATCACGGATTCGCATATCTCATATTTTATAACTTCTCCCTCGCCGTCTATTTCCATTATGCATGAAAGCGTAAGCCTGTCCTTGTGCGGCACGAGCGAACACATGTCGCTTGAGAGGCGTTCGGGAAGCATGGGTATCACCTTGTCAGTAAAATAAACAGACGTTCCGCGTTCAAACGCGTCGTTGTCTATCGGGGAAAACGGGCGCACGTAATGCGATACGTCCGCGATGTGTACGCCGAGCAAGTAATTGCCGCGCGGCGTTTTTTCTATTGAAACGGCGTCGTCGAAATCCTTTGCATATTCTCCGTCTATGGTAAATATGCGCGCGCTGCGCAGATCCAGCCGTCCTTCTATGTCAAAAGGCGAGATCTCATAAGGCAGGCTCTCTGCAAAAGCCATCGCTTCACGTGAAAACACCGTCGGAATATCGTATGTGTAGAGGATAGCGTCATAAACTGCGCGCTCGTCGTTTGAGCGCCCCAGCTTCTTTTCTATCTCACCTAAAAGCCCTCCGTTGTAATCATAGTCTTTTATTCTTACGGCGACCAGCTGTCCGCTCTTTGCGCCGTGCGAGAGCTTTTGCGGTATATATATTTCAGGCAGGCGACCGTCGAGCGGATTGACAAAGCCGTGCGTTTTATGATTTTTGTATACTCCCGCCGCGCGCGTTACGGCGCGTGAGATCACCTCGATTATTTCGCATTCGGCTCGCCTTGTTCCCGATGCATCGGCTACAAGGCGAGCGCGTACCGTATCGCCCGAAAGCGCGCCCCGAGTATTCTTCGGAGCAACAAAAAGGTCACCGCCTGAGACTGCAAACGAAGTCACAAAGCCGTAACCTTTATCTGTACGTGAAAAAGAGCCGACAAAGCTTTTATCCCCGGCGTCGGCTGCCGTTTTCGATATTGATTTAGCGGACGGCAAAGCTCTTCTGCTTTGCGCCCGAAGAGAGCTCCTGCCGTGCGCATGTGTGTTTCTTTTACGCTGACTTGGCGCGCGCTTTTTCTTCATCGGCAAAGGAACCTCCGTATTATATCATCATACCGCAATAAATACGAGTATGAGCGTTATGACAACGTATACAATAGCGCATACCGATGTAAACTTATGAAGCTTTGCATCGAGCGTGTTCTGCTTGTTCTTTCCGAAAAACGTCTCTGCACCGCCGCCTATCGTGCCGGCAAGACCCGCCGTTTTGGACGACTGCAGAAGGATTATAGCGATAAGTAAAACGCAGAGCACTATCTGCACTATACCCATTACGATTTGAAGAGTGGTCATTTTCTTTCCTCCATATTATATTATACTGTTATTTTTTGATTTTAAACATAAATAAACTGATAGCGCAAAGTAAAGGATATCATAAAGTATTGATTTATGCAAGCATATATTTAATAAAAATTTAAAAAATCTGTTTATTATTTTTTTGAAATATAAGAACACGCTCTAAAAAACGCCCCGCGTTTATGAGTAAATGCCTTTTTATGAGAAAAGGGCCACATTTCTGTGACCCTTTATCTTCAGTCTTAGAGCGCTTTAGCGCTCTTTTTGTCAAATCGCCTTATTTCTTTAAATTAAAGTATGCATCTCTTCCCAAATACTGAGCTGCGCCCTCAAGCTCTTCCTCTATACGGATAAGCTGATTATACTTTGCCACACGGTCGCTTCTCGACGGAGCGCCCGTCTTTATCTGGCCCGCGTTGAGCGCAACGGAAAGGTCGGCGATGGTCGTGTCCTCGGTCTCGCCGCTTCTGTGAGAAATAACTGCCGTATATCCTGCGCGGTTAGCCATCTGGATGGCATTGAGCGTCTCGGTGAGCGTGCCTATCTGATTGAGCTTTATAAGAATGGAGTTGGCCGTCTCAAGGTCTATGCCCTTCTTTAAGCGCTCGGTATTAGTAACGAACAGGTCGTCTCCCACGAGCTGTACCTTCTTGCCTACGCGCTCGGTCAGCTTCTTCCAGCCTTCCCAGTCCTCCTCGGCCATGCCGTCCTCTATAGAGATTATCGGATACTTCTCGCACCAGTCAGCCCAGAACTCGACCATTTCGTCGCTCGTGCGCGTTATACCGCTCTTCCAGAAGTAATACGAGCCTTCCTTGCCTATCTTCTTCGCCTCGTCATACATCTCGGTGGAGGCGGGGTCAAGCGCGATCATAAAATCGTTGCCCGGCTTAAATCCGGCCTTCTCTATCGCCTCGACGATAGTTGCAACGGCTTCCTCATCGCTCTTTAAGTTCGGCGCAAAGCCGCCCTCGTCGCCTACTGCAGTGGAGTATCCCTTTTCTTTAAGTACGCCCTTTAAGGTGTGGAACACCTGAGCGCACCAGCGCAGCGCCTCCGCAAAGCTGTCTGCGCCTACGGGCATTATCATAAATTCCTGGCAGGTAACGGAGTTGTCCGCGTGCTTGCCGCCGTTTATTATGTTCATCATCGGCACGGGCAGAACGCTTGCGTTCACGCCGCCGACATAGCGATAAAGCGGTATGTCAAGCGCCTCTGCGGCAGCCTTTGCAACTGCAAGCGATACGCCTAAGATAGCGTTAGCGCCGAGTCTTGTCTTATTCGGAGTGCCGTCGAGCGAGATCATCGTATTGTCTATCTCTATCTGGTCGAGCGCGTTCATACCGATAACGGCCTCTGCTATCTCGCCGTTCACGTTTTCAACTGCGGTGAGCACGCCCTTGCCCATATAGCGCGACTTGTCGCCGTCGCGAAGCTCGCACGCCTCGAACGCGCCGGTAGACGCTCCCGACGGAACGGCTGCGCGTCCTACGAACTGCTCGTCCACTATTACTTCCACTTCAACTGTCGGATTGCCGCGCGAGTCAAGTATTTCACGCGCGAATACGTCGGTTATTTCAAGATAAGGTTTCATGTTTGTTAGGCTCCTTTATATTATTTTATTATTTTATTATTTTATTAAGCATTCGCCTGTCATTTCCGGAGGTATCTCAAGCCCCATCAGCGTAAGCAGCGTAGGCGCGATATCGCATAAGCGGCCGTCTTTGAGCGAGATATCCTCTCTTGTTACAATGAGCGGAACGGGGTTCGTCGTATGCGCCGTAAAAGGCGAACCGTCCGTATCGTACATCCTGTCGCAGTTTCCGTGATCTGCCGTTATCATAAGCGTGTAGCCGTTTTCCAGAGCCGTAGGCACGATCTCGTTCAAACAGCTGTCCACGCATGACACAGCCTCAACAGCCGCAGAAAAAACTCCCGTATGTCCTACCATGTCGCAATTTGCAAAATTCAAGACTATCAGGCCGTACTTTTTTATCTCTATGCGCCGTTTCGCCTCATATGTGACCTCAGGCGCGCTCATGCGCGGCTGCATGTCGTAAGTCGCAACCTTGGGCGACGCGATAAGCTTCCTGTCCTCGCCGGCATACGGCGCTTCCACGCCTCCGTTTAAGAAAAACGTAACGTGAGCGTATTTCTCCGTTTCCGCTATGCGGAACTGGTCTATGCCCTGTTTTGAAACGTACTGTCCCAGCGTATTATGAAGGCTCTCGGGCGGAAAGGCCACCCGCACATTCGGGATAAGCGCATCGTACTGCGTCATGCAGACGTAATTAAGATCGAGCCGCTCGCATTCAAAACCGGCAAAATCGGGATCGACCAGCGCGCGCGTGATTTCTCTTGCCCTGTCGGGGCGGAAGTTATAAAATATAACGGAATCGCCCTCGGCTATTCGCATGGGCGCGCCTATCACACACGGGATAACGAATTCGTCCGTCACGTCGTCCGCATATGAAGCTTCTATTGCTTCTAAAGGCGTCCGGGCATGCTTTCCCTTCCCGTATACGAGCGCATCGTAAGCAAGCTTTAAGCGCTCAAATCGGTTGTCGCGGTCCATTGCGTAATATCTGCCGCTTATCGTGGCGATGCGACCCACGCCTATCTTTTTTATCATTTTTTCAAGTTGGGCAATGTAAGCCGCCGCGCTCTTCGGGGGCACGTCACGTCCGTCCAAAAAGCAATGCACTGCAACGTCCCTTAACTCTAAACGCTTTGCAAGCCTTAAGATCGCGTAAAGGTGCGTTATATGGCTGTGCACGCCGCCGTCGGACAAAAGGCCCATAATGTGCAGAGTCTGTTCTTTTATTTTTGCTCTCAACACAGCGCTTCTCAATGCGTCGTTGTCAAAAAAAACGCCGTCGTCTATGGCTTTCGTTATGCGTGTAAGCTCCTGATATACTACGCGTCCCGCGCCTATGTTAGTATGTCCCACCTCGCTGTTGCCCATCTGGCCTTCGGGCAGTCCGACCGCAAGGCCCGACGCCTGAAGCTCACTGTGAGGATACTTTGAAAACAGCTTGTCAAGACACGGAGTATATGCCGCCTTTATCGCATTTCCGTTTTCCTCTTCATTCAACCCGTAGCCGTCCATTATTATCAGCATTACGGGATTTATTTTCTTTTTTTCGCCTGTATTCACGATCTGCCCGCCTCAACAATCTTTAAAAAGTCGGCGCTCTTTAATGACGCACCGCCGATAAGTCCCCCGTCGATGTCGGGCTTTTTCAAAAGCTCGGCCGCATTCTTCGCGTTCATCGAGCCGCCGTAAAGTATGCGCGTCGCCTCGGCCGTATCTGCGCCGTAAAGCGACTGAAGAACGCCGCGTATCAGGGCGCATACCTCCTCGGCCTCGTCGGGAGTGGCCGTCTTGCCCGTGCCTATAGCCCATATCGGCTCATAAGCTATGGTGATACGCTTCATATCGTCCTTCGCAATTCCCGAAAGCGCAAGCTTTACCTGTATGCTTATATGCTCTCCCGTTATGCCCTGCTCGCGCATTTCGAGCGTCTCGCCTACGCAGACTATCGGGAAAAGGCCGTGCTCAAGCGCGATCTTTATCTTTTCGTTCACGCTTTTGTCAGTCTCGCCGTAGTATGCGCGCCGCTCGGAGTGTCCTATGATAACGTACTTTGCGCCGACCGATGAAAGCTGAGGCGCCGACACTTCGCCCGTATATGCGCCGCTCTCTTTATTGCACACATTCTGCGCTCCTACCGAAACTGCGGCGTCCTTCATTATATCGGCCGCTTCTTTTATGTAAATAAACGGTACGCATACCGCCACGTCGCACGGCGGCGATTTCAGTACGGCAAGTTCCGAAAGAAGCGTTTTTGCATCATCGTACGTTTTGTTCATCTTCCAGTTGCCTGCAATGAGCTTTTTCCTTTTGTTCTCCATGTTTCCCCTCCGCAGCAAAGTATATAAACGCCGTAAAACGGCATGGCGGACGAACTTTAAAAGTCCGCCCGCTTATATTTCACTCTCTATTTATCATTAAGCGCGGCGATACCGGGAAGCTCTATACCCTCAAGGTATTCAAGCGTTGCGCCGCCGCCCGTGGATATATGCGTCATCTTTGCGGCGATACCCATTTTGCCTGCCGCCGACGCGCTGTCGCCGCCGCCGATTATGGTTATGGCGTCTGAAGCGGCCATGGCGTTTGCCACGGCGCGCGTTCCGTTTGCAAATTTCTCAACCTCAAAAACGCCCATAGGACCGTTCCATATAACGGTCTTCGCGCCCTTTATAACGTCCTCGTATAATTTTATCGTCTTTTCGCCTATATCGAGGCCCATGAGATCCGCAGGTATCTTGTCCGCGTCGTAAGTCTTCGCCTCTGCGTCGTCGGATATCTCGCTTGCGCATACCACATCTATCGGCATATAGAATTTTACGCCCTTCTCTTTCGCCTTCTCTATAGCCTTTTTCGCCACGTCTATGCGCTCATCGTCGCAAAGCGATTTTCCTATCTCAAGCCCCTGTGCTTTAAGGAAGGTATACGCCATGCCTCCGCCTATTATTACGGCGTCGGCAATATTTAAAAGATTGTCGATAACGCCTATCTTATCGGAAACCTTCGCGCCGCCCAAGATAGCTACGAACGGGCGCTTGGGATCGCTTATTGCGCCGCCTATAACGGAAAGCTCTTTTTCAATAAGGAAACCGCATACCGCAGGCAGGTAAGCCGCCACTCCGGCAGTGGAAGCGTGAGCGCGGTGAGCCGTGCCGAAAGCGTCGTTTACGTATATTTCAGCCATATCGGCAAGCGCCTTTGCAAATGCGGGGTCGTTCTTTTCTTCCTCTTTATAAAAGCGCACGTTTTCAAGGAGCACGGCGCGTCCCGGTTCCAGCGCATCTATAAGAGCGGTCACCTCTTCGCCTATTACATCGGATGCAAGCGGCACCTCAAAGCCCAGCATCTCGGAAAGACGCTCTGCCACCGGTTTTAAAGTATACTTTTCGTTTTTCTCGCCCTTGGGACGTCCCATATGCGAGCACAGGATAACACGCGCGTTCTGCGAAAGCAGATGCTTTATCGTAGGCAGGCTCTCGCGTATACGCTTGTCGTCAGATATCGTTCCGTCGGTCTTGCTGAGCGGCACGTTGAAATCACAGCGCACAAGCACCTTTTTGCCGGCAACATCGATATCTCTGATGCTTTTTTTACTCATATTTTTCCACGCTCCTTCTTTTATCTTTTAATCGTCGTCTTCTATATTATGAAGCTTACCTTTAAGTTTTAATCCCGCATAATCATTCTGCCTGAGCGCCTCGTAAAGCGCCACGGCAACACTGTTCGAAAGGTTAAGGCTTCGCGCCTCGCCGTACATGGGTATACGCGCGCATCGATGCATATTTTCTTTTAATATATGCTCGTCTATGCCCGCCGTCTCCTTGCCGAAAATAAGATAGGCGTCCGGCCCGTATTTTACATCGGAATGGACGCGCTTACCCTTTGTTGTAAAGAAATGAAGCTCGCAGTCCTTATGGCTTTCGTAAAACTGTGCATAATTTTCGTAATATGTTATGTCAAGCATGTACCAGTAATCGAGACCTGCCCGCTTTAATTTTTTGTCGTCTACGGTAAATCCCATCGGCTTCACTATATGCAGCGGAGTATGTGTCGCGGCGCAGGTACGCGCGATATTGCCCGTATTTTGCGGTATTTCGGGCTCAATAAGAACGATATTCATATAAATTACGACTTTCTCTTTTAAAAAAACTCTGATATTTATATAATAAAGCAATACTTTATATTTTTCAAGGGAAAACGCGGCGCTGCGCGCATTTTTTAGAACCAATGTCATAAAAAATGCCTGCCTTTCGTGAAAGTCAAGCGCAGCGTATCACCCATACATTGACACGACGCCGCAAATATGCTAACTTGACCTTGGCGTCGCCGCCCCAAACAAACTTCGGAGGATAAAAATGAAAAAACATATCTCTCGGATCATGGCTGTGATCCTTATAATATCTGTGCTCATTATGCCCGCATATGCGGCGGGACTTAACAACTTCGATAAGAATAACACATACGCCGTGCGATTTTCGGACGTAGCCGCCTCGCATTGGGCTTACGAAAGCATTTACGACTGCTCGGCCTACGGTCTTATGGAAGGTCTCCCCGACGGACGCTTCGCGCCTGACGAGAGCCTCACCGTGGCGCAGGCCGTCGTAATGGCCGACCGCGTGAACGAAATATATAAAACGGGACGCTCAACGCTTGAAAACGGCGAGCCTTGGTACGAGCCTTACTTTGAATACGCCTACGAAAGCGGCATATCGTTCGACGGCGAATACGCAGATCCATCTGCGCCCGCAACGCGCGCGCAGATGGCGCATATCTTCTATAACGCGCTGCCGCAGTCGGCCTACGCCGAAATAAATGACGTAAGCCTTTCCGATATACCCGACGTAAGCGAGGATACTCCCTATGCCGCCGAGATACAATGCCTCTACCGCGCCGGCATATTGAACGGAAGCGACCAAGCAGGAACGTTTTATCCCGATCTTAAGATAACGCGCGCGGCCGCAGCTGCTATAATCACGCGCGCGGTAGATATGGATGCGCGTGTTTCGGTGTCCAAACGTCACCTTTCGCCCGCATCGGCGCTCCCGCAATACGCGGGCCGGCCTTACGCCGTTTTAAATAACAACGTGCCCGATCTTGATGCGTCCTCACCGGACGCGCTCACCGCCTTTGAGTATTACAGCGACCTTGATCAGCTGGGCAGATGCGGCCCCGCCTATGCTAACGTGTGCATAGATATAATGCCCGATGAGGCGCGCGGCGAAATAGGCATGATAAAGCCGACAGGCTGGCATACGGTCCGCTACGACGACCTTATATCCGATAAATACCTCTACAACAGATGCCATCTTATCGCGTTCATGCTTGCGGGCGAAAACGCAAACGAAAAGAACCTCATCACCGGCACGCGCTATTTGAACATAGAGGGGATGCTCCCGTTTGAAAATATCGTTGCGAATTACGTAAAAAGAACAAAAAATCACGTGCTCTATCGCGTAACGCCCGTCTTTGAGGGCGAAAACTTAGTGGCAAGCGGCGTTATTATGGAGGCGCTCTCCGTTGAAGACAACGGCGCAGGCGTCATGTTCTGTGTATACTGCTTTAACGAGCAGCCCGGCGTGATAATTGACCATGCGACGGGAGAAAGCGAGCGCGATCCGAATTATGTAAAACCCGTCTCGGACGACATAAAGGAAGGCGATAAGGAAAGCGCCGAGGCCGCACAAACGGCCGTACAGGAGAATAACACGTCGGGCGACGCCGATGCAGACTACATAATAAACAAAAACTCCGGTATATTTCATTTGCCGTCGTGTCCCGGCGTAAAAACGATGGCCGAAAAGAACAAGATATTCTTCCACGGCACGCGCGACGAGGCCGTATCGCAGGGATACAAGCCGTGCGGCACGTGCAAACCTTAAAGAGATTACGAAACATAGGGGAACGATCGAATATTCGTTCCCCTTTTTTGTGACTGTCTTTATGAAAATAAGCAAAAAACAGATACGCATCTCGCCATAAAAATCCGCAAAAATATGAAACGGCGAACGTACCAGAGAGAGAAATAACGCAAAAACGAGAGATTTTAAGAGAACGCGCAGTATAAATTAAAAAATCAGAAAAAAGGTGTTGACAAGCTGAGAAACCATATGTATAATAAGTCATGCTTAAAAGAATAGGCCGTATTGTAATATGCGGCGTTCCTGATAAATCAGAAATCAGATGAAACTTTAAGGAGGATTATTTTAATGTCAACGACTATGGCAAAAGTTGAAAACGTTGAGCGCGCATGGCACGTTGTTGACGCGGCAGGCAAGCCCCTCGGCAGAGTTGCGGCCGTTGTTGCGTCGATGCTCAGAGGTAAGCACAAGGTCGATTTTACAAATTATGTGGACTGCGGCGATCACGTTATAGTTATCAATGCGGATAAGGTCATCCTTACCGGCAAGAAGCTTGAAAAGAAATATTACATCACCCATTCCGGTTGGATCGGCGGTCTCAAAAAAGTACAGTATAAGAGACTTATGGCTTCCCGTCCCGAAAAGGCTGTTGAACTTGCAGTATGGGGTATGCTCCCTAAGAATTCTATAGGCAGAAAGTCCATCAGACGCTTAAAGGTATACAGCGGCGCGGAGCATAACCATCAAGCTCAGAAGCCCGTGCTTTACACCGGAAAAATATAAGGGAGGATAATATAAATGTATTCAAGCGATAAGACATATTTCTACGGCACCGGCAGAAGAAAGAAATCCGTTGCAAGAGTAAGGATCCTTCCCGGCACCGGTAATGTTACGATAAATGACAGAGATATCGACGATTATTTCGGTCTGGAGACGTTAAAGCTCATCGTTCGCCAGCCTCTGGCGCTCACCGATACCTTAGGCAAGTTCGACATTATTGCAAAGGTTTCGGGCGGCGGCTTTACCGGCCAGGCAGGCGCAATAAGACACGGTCTTTCCCGTGCGCTTCTCCAGTACGACGCAGAGCTTCGTCCGGCGCTTAAAAAGGCCGGCTTCCTCACGCGCGATCCGCGTATGAAGGAAAGAAAGAAGTACGGCTTAAAGGCAGCACGCCGCGCGCCGCAGTTCTCGAAGAGATAATTTTGCGATTGTTTTTGCTAAAAAAGAATACCTCGCCGCGCAGCGCGCGGCGGGCGTATTCTTTGAAGTATGCGCAGCAAATAATTATTATATAAAAACGGCAGTTGTTTTGGTTATTATTCCTTTGTTCCTTTCCAAGCTTAATATTTTTTGTTTTCGTTCGCTTTGAATAATAATCAAAACGGGCGAATTTTGTTTTTATCTTAAAACATTTTTGATATTTGCCCCGGTTTTTGTGAAAACAGGAGGAAATACCATGAGCTCTAATTTTCCAAAAAAGATTGTGGGACAAGGCTGGTTCTTCATTGTGGTATGGGGCGTCGTAGCTGTATGTGCGATAGTTTTCAACGTGTACGCGGGCACATATATACCCGTTACGGTAAACGACGACGGAAAAATTCAAACTTATACCACCAATATACGCGATACGCAAAGCTTCCTTGAGGATGAGGGAATAATAATCAACGACGGCGACGTCCTCGATGCACCCGCTCTATTAACAAGAGAGGCAAAAATAAATATAACCCGCAGCTTCGATGTGGAAATAATAACAGGCGGCGAAAGCCGCATTGTGCGCACCGTACCCGATACGGTTAAAAATATCCTTGAAAATAACGGCATAAGCTACGATGAGGACGATGTTCTTTCGATATCCGAAGATGAAATGTTGACCGAAAGCAGTACGCTCAATGTCGATTTTATAGAAGTCAGGATAGAAACAGAGGATGTAATAGTTCCTTCTGTTACAAATTATCTGAACACCACATATAATGTTGACGTTTCCACATTTGACGCGGGCGAAAACAGCGAAAACGCCACCCCCGTTTCTTTAAACGACGCGGTAAAGCGCGCAACGTATGAGGTGCATTATGTGAACGGCGTTGAAACAGAGCGGCTTCTTGCCGACGAGGCCATACTCCTGAAAACAGACGAAGGTATGGTCTCCGTCTGCGATAACAGGCCGGACGCGCCCGGCGCCTCAAGCGGGCTTATTGCCTCCGAAGGACGCATTGAGCGTTATACAAAAACGATAGACGTAGTTGCAACGGCTTATACGCACACCGGATACGTTACCGCCACACGCACATGGCCGAAGGTCGGCACCGTAGCCGTTGACCCAAGCGTAATACCTCTTGGCAGCAAGCTGTACATAGAGAGCGCTGACGGTGAAAGCTGGATATACGGTTACTGCATTGCCGAGGATACCGGCAGACTGATAAAAGGAAACAAGATAGATCTCTTCCTGGAAACGAAGGATGAGTGTATTCTTTTCGGTATACGCGACGCTCGTGTGTACATTCTTGAATAGAGGTAAAAATAATGGACCTTTGCGATTTTGACGAGGTGCGCGCACTTCTTAGGCGCCACGGATTTCAGGCGCAAAAAGATTACGGCCAGAATTTTCTTATAAACGGCGACGTTCTTAAAAATATTGCAAAAAGCGCCAAGCTCTCCGGCCGCGGAGCGCTTGAAATAGGCCCCGGCATAGGCAGCCTTACGCGCGAGCTTTCAAAGGAAGCCGAAAAAACGGTAGCGATCGAAATAGACAGAAAGCTTGCGCCCATACTTTCCGAAACGCTGTCCGACGCGCCTAACGTAAAGATCATATACAATGATATAATGAAGCTTGACTTACGAGAGCTCATAGAGCGCGAATTTGCCGGTATGGAAGTATGCGTCTGCGCAAATCTTCCGTATTACATCACGACGCCGATAATAATGAGGCTCATAGAAGAGCGCCTGCCGCTTAAAGCGCTGACCGTAATGGTCCAGCGTGAAGTGGCGAAGCGTCTCTGCGCCGATGAAAATTCAAAGGATAACGGTGCGATCTCGCTTACAGTGCACTACTTTTGCGAGCCGGAGTATCTTTTCGACGTGCCGGCACGTGATTTCTATCCCGTCCCATCCGTGGATTCGGCAGTAATACGGCTGAATATTTTAGACAAGCCCCGCGTTTCTGTGCACAACGAGGCTCATATGTTCGGCCTTATAAAGGCGGCCTTCTCCCAACGCAGAAAAACGCTTGCAAACGCCCTTTCCAATATGACGGGACTTGACAAAAACGAGCTTTATGAGTATCTTCTAATTATGGGGAAAAATAAAGATATACGCGGCGAGCGTATGTCTCTTGCGGATTTTGCAAGACTTTCAGACATGTTAACAAAATAGCAGACGCAGGTTCCCTTTGCCGCCTGCAAATAAAAAGAAAGGATAATGAGTCATGGAATTAAACAAGGCCGTAAAAAGCTGGGTCGATGAAATGGTCGCTCTGTGCAAACCCGACAATGTAGTGCTTATCGACGGAAGCGAGGCGCAGGCAAACGAGCTTCGCGCGGCTGCCGAAAAGACCGGCGAAATGATGAAGCTTAACCAGGAGAAGCTTCCCGGATGCTACCTGCATCGCACAGATCCCAACGATGTTGCCCGTGTTGAAGCGCGCACATTCATCTGCACCTCCAAAAAAGAAGACGCAGGACCGACTAATAACTGGATGGCTCCCGATGAAATGAAGTCGATGCTTAAAGGTATTTACGACGGCTCTATGAAGGGACGCACAATGTACGTTATCCCTTATTCAATGGGCGCGGTAGGCAGCGAATTTTCAAAAATAGGCATAGAGCTTACAGATTCCATTTACGTTGTTCTGAATATGATAATAATGACCCGCGTCGGCGAGGCTGTAGTTAAGCAGTTAGGCGACAGCCCCGACTTTATCAAGGGTCTTCACTCAAAAGCGCAGCTCGACCCCGAAAAGCGCTATATAGTGCACTTCCCCGAAGAGAATACGATAATGTCGGTAAACTCCGGTTACGGCGGCAACGTGCTCTTAGGCAAAAAGTGCTTCGCGCTTAGAATTGCTTCGTTCTTAGGCAAGAACGAGGGCTGGATGGCCGAGCATATGCTGATCCTTGGCATACAGAATCCCAAGGGCGAGGTAAAATACATCGCCGGCGCATTCCCGTCGGCCTGCGGCAAGACGAACCTTGCCATGCTCATTCCGCCGAAGAAATATCGCGATATGGGCTATAAGACGTGGTGCGTAGGCGACGATATCGCATGGATACGCATAGGCGAGGACGGCAGACTTTGGGCTGTAAATCCCGAATTCGGCTTCTTCGGCGTAGCTCCCGGCACTAATGAAAAATCAAACCCGAACGCTCTTGCCGCTACGAGAAAGAATACGATATTCACTAATGTGGCTCTCAATCTCGACGACAACACCGTATGGTGGGAGGGACTTGACAAAAATCCGCCCAAGCATTCGCTTGACTGGAAGGGCAACCCGTGGGATCCCGATTCCGGCGTAAAGGGCGCGCATCCCAATTCGCGCTTTACCGCTCCCGCTATGAACTGCCCCTGCATTTCGCCCGAATTTGAAAATCCGAAGGGCGTTCCGCTGTCGGCTATCATCTTCGGAGGCAGACGCGCAAAGACTGCTCCGCTCGTATACGAAGCGCTCGATTGGGAGCACGGCGTATACGTAGGCAGCGCAATGGCGTCTGAGACGACGGCTGCGGCTACCGGCGCGGTAGGCGTTGTACGCCGCGATCCTATGGCTATGCTTCCGTTCTGCGGATACCATATGGGCGACTACTTCAATCATTGGATCGAGATGGGCAAAAAGATAAAGAACCCGCCTAAGATCTTCAACGTAAACTGGTTCAGACTTGACGATGAAGGCCACTTCGCATGGCCGGGCTTCGGCGACAACTTAAGAGTCCTCAACTGGATACTCGACCGCTGCGAAGGCAAGGCCGACGCCGTTAAGACTCCTATCGGCTACGTTCCGAAGCCGGAGGATATCGACCTTGAGGGCACGGACGTAACGCTCGATACGATGAAGAACATATTGAACGTTGATCCCGCGCTCTGGCTTGAGGATACGGCTTCTGTGCGCGAGCTTTACAACAAGCTCGGCGACAAGCTTCCCAAGGAATTAAAGCAGCAGCTTGACGACTTAGAAGCCAGACTTAAGGCATAAAAATTAAAACAGTATCAAACAGCGGCGCGCTAGAATATAGCGCGCCGCTGTAGTTTTATCCAAAAAAGCAATTAAAAAGGCCGCCCGACAAGAGCGGCCTCAAAAGTATAGATCATTCAACCGTTACCGATTTTGCCAAATTTCGCGGCTTATCTACGTCAAGCCCGCGGCTTAGGCTCAGATAATAACCCAACAGCTGAAGCGGGATAACGCTCAGGCTTCCCATAAAGTGCGGATCGACGTTGGGAATATACGTAACAAAGTTTACCCTGTCCTCTACGTCGTAATGCCCGTAAGTCGTTATAGCCGCAAGATATGCGCCGCGCGCTTTGCACTCTACCATATTGGATATCGTCTTTTCATAAAGCTGCGGCTGCGTGATCACACTTATAACAAGCGTACCGTCTTCGATCATGCTTATCGTGCCATGCTTCAATTCACCTGCCGCATAAGCCTCTGAATGAACGTATGATATCTCCTTCATCTTGAGACTGCCCTCAAGCGATACGGCGTAGTCAATACTTCTGCCGATAAAGAAAACGTCATGAACATTTACGAATTTGGCAGCGAACCACTGCAGCTTTTCTTTTGTTTCAAAAATCTTCTCTATCTTATCCGGCAGCGTATAAAGCTCGGAAATATAGTAAGCGTACTTTTCTTCATCGATACAACCGCGAACCGCGCCGAATTGTATTGCCACAAGATACATTGCCACAAGCTGCGTTGAATACGCCTTTGTCGTAGCAACGGCTATCTCCGGACCCGATACGGTGTAAAGCACATAGTCGGCTTCACGGGCTATAGACGAACCCACAACGTTTACTATGGCAAGCGTCTTTATGCCTTTTTCCTTAGCCTCTCTTAGAGCGGCAAGGCTGTCCGCCGTCTCTCCCGACTGGCTTATAACGATAACAAGACCGTTTTTATCAAGTATGGGATCACGGTATCTGAACTCAGACGCAAGCTCCACTCTAACGGGAATGCGCGCCAGATCCTCAAGGACATACTGCGCCGCCATACCGACATGCCATGCAGAGCCGCATGCCGCGATATATATTTGAGAAATATTCTTTATATCTTCATCGGAAATTCCGATAGATTCAAAATCTATCCTGCGTTCGTTTCTCTCTCCCTTGATGAGACTGTTGAGCGTATCGGTAATAGCGCGCGGCTGCTCATGTATCTCTTTCATCATAAAGTGCTCGTAGCCGCCCTTTTCGGCAGCTTCGGCGTCCCATGTTATCTCAACGAGCTCCTTTTCGAGCGGCTCGCTGTCGATATTGAAAAATTCCGCCGTGCCTTCTTTAAGGCGCGCGATCTCCATATTGCCGATGTAGTATACGTTTTTAGTATACTTTAAAATTGCCGGCACATCGGATGCAACATAAGTTTCCCCGTCGCATATGCCTATTATCATCGGCGAATCTTTTCTTGCAGCCCATATCTCGTCGGGATGGTCCTTGAACATAAGCACAAGAGCATACGAACCTCTTACGCGCACCATCGCCTTGGCAATAGCTTCTCCGGGAGGACATTGATACTTTTTGTAATAATAGTCTACAAGCTTGACCATTACTTCGGTATCAGTCTCGGAGTAAAACTTATAGCCTTTTCTTAAAAGCTTGTCCTTCATCTCGACATAGTTTTCTATGATGCCGTTATGTACGCCGACTACCATGGAGTCATCCACATCGGAGCCGGATATATGGGGATGAGCGTTCGTCTCGCTCGGTTCGCCGTGCGTAGCCCAGCGCGTATGGCCTATGCCTATCGTTCCGTGAAGCGCTTTGCCGGAATCCGTTTTCTCATAAAGATTGAGAAGACGCCCCTTGGCTTTCACAACTTCAAAATTCCCTTTTTCATCTCGTACCGCCAGACCTGCCGAGTCATAACCGCGGTATTCAAGCTTAGAAAGTCCATCCAGTAAAATCGGCGCTGCGTCATGTCTTCCTATAAAGCCTACGATTCCACACATACTGCTTTCTCCTTTATTTATCAGCCTTCGAATGTGATATTCTCTCGTTTTCCTTCGAGGATATCTGCAATTCTGCGGCTCGTCTGTCCGTCGCCGTACGGATTGCTTGCCGTACTCATGGCGCGGTATAACTGATCTTCTTCCAAAAGTGATTTGAACGTGCGATATATGTTCTCTTCCTCTGTGCCGACAAGCTGAAGCGTACCGGCGCGTATTCCTTCAGGGCGCTCGGTCGTGTCGCGCATAACAAGCACAGGCTTGCCAAGCGAGGGCGCCTCCTCCTGTATGCCGCCCGAGTCGGTAAGGATGAGATAGCTCTTAGCCATAAAGTTATGGAAATCAAGCACGTCAAGAGGCTCTATTATACGAATGCGCTCGTCGCCGCCCAATTCCTCATTAGCCGTTTCGCGTACAACAGGGTTCATATGTATCGGATATATCGCCTTTATATCGGGATGCTCGTCGCAAACTCTGCGGATAGCGCGGAACATATTTCGCATAGGCTGTCCCAGATTTTCGCGGCGATGTGCTGTGATCAAGATAAGTCTGCTTCCCTTCGCCCACTCAAGCTGCGGATGAGTATAGTCCTCTTTTACGGTAGTTTTAAGCGCGTCTATAGCCGTATTGCCCGTAACGAAGATAGAGTCCTCCGGCTTGCCTTCTCTTAACAGGTTGTCCCTCGACGCCTTGGTCGGCGCAAAGTTATACTTGCTTATTATGCCCACGGCCTGACGGTTGAACTCCTCAGGGAACGGCGAATAGATGTTGTGGGTGCGAAGACCCGCCTCTACATGTCCGACAGGTATCTGCAGATAGAAGCACGCCAGCGCCGTAACGAACGTAGTTGACGTATCGCCGTGAACGAGCACAACGTCGGGCTTCACCTCCTCAAGCACCTCTTTTATCTTAAGCAGGATATTTGAGGTAACGTCAAAAAGCGTCTGACGCTCCTTCATTACCGAGAGGTCATAATCAGGCACGACGTTAAATGCATCGAGCACCTGATCGAGCATCTGCCTGTGCTGGCCCGTTACGCAGACAACAGTCTCGATGGAAGGTCTCTTTTTTAATTCATTTACAAGGGGGCACATCTTTATCGCTTCGGGACGCGTTCCGAAGACAAGCATAACTTTTTTCATGAAAATAACCCTTTCTTTTATGAGGTTATACAATTTGGCATATAAAATGACAAATGATATTATATTTATTATATAATATGCCGTATATAAAATGCAATACATTTAAAAAATTACCGCTCAAAAAGTGTATTGCAAATTTAACACGCAGATCATTTATCGTTCTATAAGGATAATATTATATATTAAAATCTTCAGTTTCTTTTAACACAAACGCCATTCTTTCTGTTTTTCTTTTTATGAAATATTTGATTCGATAACTATTGCCGCGCTTTATCTCGTCGAATACCACACTTTCGCACTTTGAATATCCTGCTTTTCTTAGTATTTTCCCTCCGCTGAGCAAATAATAGGCAAATTCAACGTCTTTTGGCTTATCTTCTTTTAGATCAAGGGAGAACCTTAATTCATTTTCAACGACTTTATAACCGTATCCGTAAACAAAACCGCATATGGCGTCACTTTTATCGTTGCCATATGATACTCGTTTCGATATCTGACCGGCCGAAAAAAGCTCCTCTTTGCAGTTTATTCTCAGCGAATCTATCTCAAACGTGCGTTCTTCGGACTTATATACGAGACTATCAACAGGAACTGTTTTATCATACAATCTAATATTGCCTTTAGTATCTTCTATTGTTATTGACGTAATAAATTCTGCATTTGTGCCGCTTATATCAAATTTCAGAGTGGATATTACGTCTAAATGATTTATCCCTCTCGATATAAGGCCATAATCGGATTTGCTCAAATCGCCGCACAATATTGACAGCTTAACGGGAGAACCGTGCTGTCTTATACGCACGATGTGATCCGTGTCGGCAATCTGCATCACGACTTCTCTGTCATCGGAAGACAAAACGGATATATCTTCTCCCAAATGAAACAGCTGCGAATAAGTATGCTGTTGTTCGGATTCCAAAGAATCATATATGATCGTCAGATCATCGGCTGAACAAAAATCTCTTTTTATCTGTACTCCGGGATATATATTATTAAACGTTCTTATATGGTCATATTCCTCAAAAAACGCCCATCCCTCTACACCTGCGCGCTCTGCATTTTTTTCATCTATATCGTATGACTCATCGTCTACGATCACCGTATTATGCGCTTTTGCCGATATTATATATTTTCGGAAATCATCGTTTGCATATCCGTATACGCCGCAGTCAACGAAAATTTCATATCCTTTTGAATAAAGAATAAACGAACCGTCATCTGCATGCTTATGCGTTTTTCTGACGAATCCCGACTTTATCGTTTTCCATGTATCAAGCATACTTTCACTATCGATATTTGAGCGATAGAAATATATGCCGCTTACAGGAAACATGGCGTGTATATCCTTCGATCGCCGTTTCATTTTGTCAGGATAACCGTATTTTTTGCCAGGTATGTTTCCGGTATCGCCCACCTGCGCTATTATACCGTTAGGCTTCGTAGCCCAATCGATATATTCCTGCACCCTTTCCATGTCTTTGAGTATCTTATCGCCGGCCGGATCTCCCCATTCTGACAAAAACGTGCCGATATCTATGAACCAATTTCTTGCCACGCCGGTATAAGCGGGAGAATTTTCTTTATGTACGTTATCAGCGGCGAACGCCCATTTCTCTTGGGTTAAAATACGGTTCTTTGCTCTAAGGTACCATTCTTTTTTCTTAAGTTGAACGCTTAAAAACAACAAGCCTTTATCGTGCATTATGCCGTGATTATGATTCTTTGCATAACCCGGCGTTTCGTAAAGCCACTTACCTTGAATATTGAGTATATCATAAAGCGAAGAATATAGCTCGTCACTTCCATATCCGGCCGTCTTGATCACACGACCAAAATACATAAGGATCTCCGTTCTTAACGCAACGGAATGATCTGTCCAAACTCTGCGGTTTTCATCTGAACTCTTTTTATCAGAAGCATATTTCCACCATTCTATGATCATTCTTTCTGCAAACTCAAGAAAACTCCTGTTGCCGGTCATCTCATATGCTCTTGCCAACACTGCAACAGGTGTTAATGCCTGAAGATATAATTGAAACGTTTCCGCCTGTTTTGAGACCGATAAATTCCAGTCGAACGTTTCAAGGTCATACTCAACTCCCGAAACAGCACGATGGACAAACAAAACGCCTTCCGTAATGCTCTTTGCGGTGTTTGGTATTTCTTTGCTGCTGAAATAGAACTGAGGAGGTATATAAAAGCCATTATTCAATTCTTCTTTGAAATTATTTTGAGTAACTTCACCCGAAAACGGTACAAACTCATACTCTGTATTCTTCATTTTGCTTGTCAATATTTATTTTAGACCCATTGATTATCGGTTTCTCAAAAAACAGCTCGTCCTGCGGAATTGAGATCACCGCCGTTAACGGTTCGTGTTTATACCTCCGTTTTTTTGGGGGGAATAACGACTTTTACCATCTCGGTGATGGCTCCGGATTTTACAAAACTATTCAATGTATATGTATCATCGGGTATACCTTCAAACCGGCACGACTTTTCGGGAGAATATGCCCTTTTTTTGTATATGCGGTTTTTGGAGCTTATAAGATTAAAGGCAAACAGATAATCCTCTGACTGCGTATACGTTTCGGCAGTGCATAAAAGGCTTCCGTCCTTCTGCCACTCGATATTTACGCCCTTCATGATCTCGTGCGGCTTCGTTTTGTTAGCATACGTTATATGCGCATCAGCGCTTCTTAAGTTGAGATCGTAAATGCGCTCAAAAAAGCTAAGACTATTGCCGGATCTTTTCTCAAGCAAGAGCTCCTTGCCTTTTCTTTTGTCCAAGAGGCCTTTTTTAATAAATTCAAGCGTCGTCGCCTTGTCAGGCATACCGTTGTGGCCTTTTTCGTCGTAATAAAAGTCCATTGTAACAGCCTCACCGCAATCGTAGGCGTTATGGGCTATCTCAGAGAGAAACGGCGTTATTTGCTTATCAATGTCACGCACGTCGCGTATATTCTGCAGGCAGTATGTTCTTGGTATATAGCGCTCACGCTCGCACAGCTTTAAGAGATTCGTTCTTTCTTCTTTCGGTTTTTCTCCTTCGGGACACCTGTCCGCCACAAAACGTTTATAATGTATCTCATTATAATTGTACAAAAAAATCTGCGGGTTTATCACATAAGCCTTGCCGCGCAGCATCGTTGCAAGCACGAGCGAAGAATATCCGCCGCCCGATGAGCCGAAAAAAAGCGACTTGGCAACATCAACGCCCATATTTTTCGATATGACGGACAAAAGAAAGGCTATGTTTTCAAGATACCATTTTTTATTCGTGCCGTAATACCAATAAAGCTTCAGCTTCCCCTCATAAAGCGTGGGGTCTGCGTACCACACCGAGGTCACTGGGATACTCTGATACCAGCTCAACCTTGCAAAAAACGGAAGCTTCAGGGCACGGTTCGACATCGTTCCCGTGCCGAACGCCGCCATGACTTTGGAGCCCGACACATGATTTATTAGAAAATCATAAGTCACTCCGTCCCATATTATTTTATAAAGCGTGATCTTTTTTGGTTTAAACGTCTCTTTATATATATCTTCTATATTTAACTCTCTGATATCGTAATCCAAAGAACTACTCCTTTTTAAACGTCAGTTGATTTGACTGTTATCTCGTCTGATACGAATGAAAGCTTTGCGTCATCTTTCAGCACAAAGCATTTTATCTTGTATCGTCCCGGCGACAGAAGTTTAAACTCCGCCTTTGTGCTGTCCGAATATGGAAGCTTGGCCGCCGTTACTTTGTCTGCCATTAGATAATATGAAAACGTATATCCCGACACAGATCGTTTCGGGATCGCAAGATCATAACACAGATTTCCCGACGATATCTCAGTTTTCGCGCCCTTATAGACTGCGCCGAATTCATCAAGCTCGTCAAACAGAAGATATGTGCCCGTATTTTTAAAATCCGCGCAGCTTACTCGTTCAAAGAAGGTGAGCTTTTGATGCTTTTCCTCGTCGGCGTTTATCGCAACGCCCGTTGCCTTATCCTCTAATCCGCGCGCTATCAGCACAAGCGAACGATCCTTGTCGGGCATAGCGTTATGACCGCCCTCCGCATAGAAAAACTCCATGCTTATAGTATCGCTGCAGTCCATATTTCCTTCGGATATTCCGCGAAGAAACGGCGTCACCTGGAGACGTATATCATGTACGGACTGCATGTTCTGTACATAATGTATTCTGGGTATATAACGCTCAGCCTTAAAAAGAGAAATAATACTTATGCGTTCTTCTGCCGGCTTCTCGCCCTTTGACAATACGTCTGCAAGGAACTTTTTATAATGAGCCTCAAAATAATTTTCCAAAAATATCTGCGGATTTATTACATAAGCCTTGCCGTGAAGCAATGTCGCAAGCACGAGCGAAGAGTAGCCCCCGCCCGATGAACCGAAAAACAGAGAGTCCTCCAAAGAGATCATATGCTTTTTTGCGATCGCAGCCAGTAAGAAGGCAATATTCTTAAGATGCCATCTTTTGTTGGTGCCGTAATACCAGTAAAGCGACAACTCCCCCTCGTAAAGCGTAGGGTCGGCATACCATATCGAGGTGACCGGTATATCAGGGTACCAGCTGTTGCGCTTAAAATCAGGCAGACCTCTGTTCCTGTTGACCGTGCCCGTACCGAAAGCTGCCATTTTTCGCGAATTGGGTACATAGTTTACGAGAAGCTCATATTTTGTTTTTCCCCAGATGATTTCGTAAATGGTAGGCTGTTCCGGGCAAAAGGGTTCTTTGTTGAGTTCTTCCACGGAAAGCCTTTTAACGGGATACTTCATACTTAACTCCTAACAAAATCAAAGCACAACGTCAAACCAATCCGAAAACTCACTGCGCTTTGCTTTTTTGAAGCTGATAAACAGCTTTGCTCTGTACGTTCCCTCCTGTGTAAATTTGTATTCATATGTGGGAAACTCGGTAAACATCTGCTTATGCATAGGATCGACATCGCCTTTTTTATATATGTACCATGCAAATTGAGCGTCCTTTGGCGGTTCACTATCCGGAGAAAAGCGCCAGAACGGTCCGCTTATATGTTCAGCGATCGGCTCTATCTCCGCTATCTCACTGTATCCGCTCGTAAGAGCGTACGACGTATTTTTATCTGCCGTAAACTCCGTCTCAGCGCTTATTTTTTCGCCGTTTTTCTCATTAAGGACATATGCCGTTATCGTATAATCGCCAAAACCTTTGATTTTACATGATATAAACGGATCGGAAATATATCCGCTTTTAAATACCGTTTTGTCGTTCTTTTTGTTTATCACGCGCCATGCGAAAACATACCCCTCGGAAAGCTCTTCTGTATTGGTTTTTAATACGATCGTACCGTTATGAAACAGGTCGAACGCATCTATACTTTTTATTTCCATATTAGTCTCCTCTCAGAATTACTCTTCGACAGCTAATGATAAATTCTTGTTTACGAATATTATTCTATCATGCGTAAGCGTAATATACAATGTATCCTCAGATATTTTATCGCCGCCGCGCATTATAAACGCTCTGATTTTATACTTGCCCTCCGACAGATCAGAAAAATCATAACTAAAATTATTACTGTTTGTATATTTTGATACGTATACTTTTTTATACGTTTTAGTATCAAACAACACCGACCACGCATATTGTGCGCCTTTTTTCGATCTGCTTAAATTAGTAAGGCTTACCTTGCTGCCGTTTATCGTATATCTTATATCGAACTGTTTAGGCGTGCTCTGCCTTTGTTTATCTGCCTTTATCTGTTCTGTCAGTTCCTCAAGCGTAGGCATGGGACGTTTTTTGGTTTCTGCAAATTCTTTTTTTACAAGCGAAAATGCATCGTTATACTTTTCGTCTTCGCAATCCTTAATAAACTCATTTATAAGCTCATCTGTCCGCTTATAATACGGTTCGTACAGATCCAGTATTTCCTTGACCTTCTTTGTACACAGCTCTTCCTCTCTCGCACGGCTCAGCTTCTGGAATATCCAACCCTTAACGTATGTATCGTGACGCGTACGCATATAATCTTCTAATAGATTCTCACTTATTAACCAGTCTATCTTTGGCTGCTGAAGCAGCATAAGCTTATCAAAGAACTTCGTACTTACGGCATTGGTTACCGAACCGCTCGTCTGCGCATAGTATATATGTATTGGAAACTCCAAAGCGCGTATTCTGTCTGCGCAAGAGAAAAGCTGCCAGCAGAAGAGCGTATCCTGACCGGCTGCGCCCGGCACCTGTTCAAAACCGTTTTTCATAATGATCTCACGGCGTATTATCATGGCCTGAATGCTGACCGCATAAAAATCGGTGCGAGCCATATATTCCTTAAGCCCATGCTCAAAGAAGGTCGTTCCCGCGCGTCTGCCGATATTGTAATAATAATTAAACAACTGCGTTTTTTCTGTGCAGCGATATATATTTCCGAACGCTATGTCAAGGTTTTCATCACACACATATGTATAAAGCTGAGCGTAACCGTCATCAATAGCCTCGTTGTCGGGGTCCAAAAAAGTGATATGCTCAGCCGAAGCAAGCTCAACGCCTTTATTTCTGGGACGGGAAGCCGAACCGCTTCCGCCGTCTTCAAAGGCATATCTTTTTACATTCGCATATCGGTCGGAAAGATACGTTTCAATTTTCAATGTCCGCTCATCGGTGGAGCCGTCGTCCACCATTATTATCTCCATGTCGTCAAACATCGAACTGCGTCTAAGGCTTGCAAAGCACTTGCCGTAAAGGTGCGCGCCGTTATTGTATACAGGAATTATCACCGATAAAAGATACGGTTTTTCGCGGACAGGCGTCTCGTGCGCGCCTTCGCGGTAAGAAAAGCGGTCTATAGAATATCCGCCTGGCAGCTCGCACTCGGAGGGTACGCTTAAGAAAAATTCTGAATCGAACGCTTCACGCCAGAATACGGTGCGGTAAGCACTGCGCATTTTATTTACATAATTATGTTCTGTGCCTGCATTCAATATATCGTCCTTAAAATATGCGTCCTTCGTAATATAGTCGCAGGCCGTATACTTAAAGGCGTTTATCATATCCTCAAGATAAAACTCTCCGTAATATGCGCCGGCGTCGAACCATGTTACCATATCATACTGCGATAAAACTTCGCCGTTTATTTCTGACTGCAGCATAAGCGTTTTGTTCTCATACGTCTGACGCTCAAACGACGCCTTAACGCCGTCGTCAAGCGTTTGTGCAATTACAAGTATCTTTCTTTTGGGTTGAGCGGCGTCTATACCTATAGGCGCCAATAACGACTCGATCCTGTCAAAGCATGTATGCCCTGTCATAACGGAGCGTATGCCCGCGATCTGATGTTCGTAACGCTCCTCATCCGTAAATCCTTGCAGTATCTTATCGACTTCAAGCGATTCATGAGCCATGAACACCGTCGGGTGCACATTGTTTACGCCGACACTGTAATTTGATAAAAGAAGTACGCCCGCAGCCTGAAGCTCAAACGTGCGGTTTGCGAACATTGTTTCGCTGTCCGTTACGGAATTGATGTTTACGGCCCAGTCAAACTGCTTGTGCAGCTTCTGAAGTTTTTTATGATCTACGGCGGGAGATGCATAGCGATTGTACTGCGGCGGATATTGATACCTTTCATTGCCGTAATTACGGTCAACTATATGGAGGTCATAATCCGAGCGCAGTATACCGTTAAATATCAAAGAAAGCTCCCTGCATCTATTGGGATACTTCTCCATCCACGAACCGGAAAAGAGCACGGTTTTATCTTTTTCTTCTTTATAGAATCCTATGGGATTATGTACGGCGGGATCTATACCGAACATAAGCTCATATACTCTGTCATGCCCGCAATCTTCTTTGTAATACGGTATACATTCCGATGCGGACGTGAAAACACAGTCGCACTGCTTTGCATATTCAATAAACCGCTCGTAGTTTGGCGGATCCTCTTTTGAGTAGAATATGGTCGGTATGGCGTTTTCTTTACACTTTGCAATAAGGTCAAGGGCAACGCTGCGCCGATTGGAGTTTAACTGAGCCATGCCTGTCCACTCATTGTTAAGCCCGCGCCAAGCAGATACAAAAAGCAAGACGTCGATTTCTTTTCCCGCTATAACGCTCTCATAGTTTTCGGGCGTAACATAAACGAAATCGGCCGCGTCGCTTATGGACTCGTAAAAAAACTCGTCCGCAATAATTCCTATACTGCACTGCGCCTTATTGTAATATCGTATGCCGTTGCTGTCCGGCAGTGCTTCTATCGCCTCATCATATTTATATACCCAAGTTTCAAGCGCATTTCTGTCTATATTGGCGTCGTCCGCGCTTACAGGAACTTCATCCAAGGCAGCAATTTCCGGATCAAGCTCCTGCGCAGTCGGCAGCTTATCAAAATACTTCTCCACTGCGGGAAGTCCTGCTATCCCCTTGCCTGCGCCTTTCTTTTTTGACTGCTTCGCCCAATGGTTCAAGGTAAGCCTGCCAAGCTTCGAGTTCGCAAGCGCTTCATATTTTGCATTGACCTGCTCATAGCGGCGCAGATTTTTTTCCGCAGCAGCCTTTTCCTGCGACAGACGCTTCTTAATACGGCCGTTCTCATCGAGCAGTTTTCTCATCTGTGCATCTGATTTTTTAAGCTGCGCCTGCATACGCAAATTTTCGTTGTTAAGCGCGCTTATTTTATCTAAAAGCTCGGCGTAGGCGTTTCTTAAAGTGTCAAGTTCTTTTTCTTCCGAAGAAATACTCTGCATATTGCGTTCATTGCCTGATTCGACTTCCGTTTTATTAATGGTATCGTTTTCGTTATAAGACATATCGTTCTCCTTAACACATAATGAGAAAATATTGTATGTTTAATAAGACTTTTTCAATGTTGACAGTATTCTTTAATTAAGAAAACATTACCCTTCTTTACAACTCCACCTCAAACCAATCGGATGTGATCATATTGATCTCGCCGTTTGCCAAAAGGAAAAGCCTTGCCCTGTATGTTCCGGATTCTTCAAATGTATATGTGCTCTCCTGTTCATACTTGTATGGCATTTTGACTGTCGGGTTCTTCTCTCCTTTTTTATATATATACCAGGCAAAGCGCACGCTGTCGCAGCGTTCGCCCGCCGCCCGCATCACGAGCTCTCCGTTATCCTTATGCTCAAGCTCGAGCTCGTATTCCGGTATATCAACGTAAGCCTCGGGATTTGCCTCCGTGATATCGCCTTCTTCGACTTTGCCCTCCATGCTTTCGAGTATCTCTTTTGCGACCGCGCCGTCGCCCTTTCTTCTCTGACGCTCACGAATGCTGTTTACGTATTTTTTTCTCGTGGCGTTATCAAGCGAGTTGAAATCGCGTACAAACTTTACATATTTCGACGTAACGTCCATGCAGTTTCCCGCTTCTCTAACTCTTCCTCCTTCAAGCCACAGCGCCGTATCGCAAAACATTCGCACCTGAGGTATCGAATGGCTCACAAATATTATCGTCTTACCGTTTTTTCTGAATTCATTCATCTTCGCAAGACATTTTTCAGTAAACGTGGGGTCGCCCACGGAAAGCGCCTCGTCTATTATCATTATATCGGGGTCTATATTTATCGAAATGGCAAATCCGAGCCTTGCCCTCATACCGCTCGAATATGTCTTTACCTGCTGATGGATAAAGTCTCCCAGGTCGGCAAATTCCAGTATCTCGGGTATGCGCTCCTGTATCTGTTTGTGATCCAGGCCGAGCATGAGGCCCTTTTGGACTATGTTGTCCATACCGGTAAGAAACTGATCGACGCCCGCGTTTACGGCTATCATAGATACCTTGCCCTTTGTCTCAAGCTCTCCGCCCGACACCTCCGCCGCACCTGCAAGTATATTTGCCAACGTCGTTTTCCCGCTGCCGTTTAGACCGATAAGCGCAAGCGACTCCCCTTTTTTTACATTAAAGGAAACGTTGTCAAGCGCATAAAATGATGTGCCAAAGGATTTCGGCAGAAAAAAATCAAGATACTTCTGCGATTTTTTACTATATATTTTATATTCTTTTTCAATATTTTTTGCTGTTATTACATATTCGTCCATAATATAATCCTTATACGTAATCCAATACGTTGTTGCGAAGCCTCATCTGAAGCGCAATGCCGATCATATGAAGAATTATTGCGGCCAGCCAGAATGCGCAGACGAGCTTCATCTCGTGCCAAAACGGCACGTGATAGAGCATGGCGTTCCTGAAGCCTCTTATAACATATGCGAAAGGATTGAGTTTGTCAAAAACCTGGAACACATATGGCATATTGGGATTAGCCTCCCAAAATATAGGGCTTAAGAAAAACAGAAATCGCATTGCATTCTGCACTACCTTCTGAAAATCACGCGCAAGCACAACAAATGCCGCCGTGACCTGAGAAAGAGCAGACACGAACACGAACATGAACACAACGTAGTATATCAGGTCAAGGCACGTCCACCAGATCCTGCCTCCCGTAAGGAGAAATATTGCAAACAGAATAAGCACCGTCCATATCTGATTCAAGATCGCCGACAGCACCGAACTTACGGGTATCATAGACATTTTTAAATTCGACTTTGTAAGAAGTCCCGCCTTTCTGAAGACAGACGCCGCGCCTGTATTCACGCCCTGATTCATCATAAGCCACGGCGTAAGGCCGCAGGTGAGCCAAAGCACAAACGGGAACCCGTTCATATCGGAATTATTCCTCAACCCTATTCCAAAAACGACCCAATACACGCCTATCTGCAAAAGCGGGGATAAAAACTTCCAAAGCCCGCCCAAAAACATATCGGTATTGGCTCTTTTATATTCAAATACCGCAAGCGACCATATTCGCCGCATGTTGCGGAAAATATCAAGCGTAGATTCTTTTAAAAATTTAAAATATCCCATAATTTGATTTCACTCATATATCTTTTATATAGTTTATCGGCACAACATATCCGCCTTCGGCATGTACTCCCTGACGTGACAGCTTCAGAGCTTCGTCGGGAGAAAAACATGCGCCCCAAAATACTGTTTTATAAATATCTTCCGCCGTATCCGTATAAGAATGGCCGTCTCTGTTTTTAACCGTCACATACGAACACAACGTGTACTTGAAGGCGTTCATCATATCTTCAAGATAGTACGCCCCGTAATTTAAGCCGCCGCCCCAAAACGCAAAGGCGTCATATCCACCGCTTCTTGATGTGATTTCTTTTAGAGTAAGAAAAATTTTATCGGGATATGTCTGCGCATCAAACTGCTCTCTAAGGCGCTTTATCTCTTCATCGCTGCCGAGCGCGATCACCGCAGCCGTTCTCTTGGTCGGACTAACGTCCAGACCGCATTTTTCAAGTATATACTCCATGCGATCGTATGTTGTATTTCCATTCATGACTCTCGATATGCCGGCAAGCCTCAAAGACTCCTTTTCGTCCTCGCTCATCGCGGTCACAATATGAAAATCATCTTCATTTCTTACTACAAGCACTTCGGGAAGCGTAAGCTCCATGCCCTCGCTTGGATTAGAAAGGACAAGGCATCCGCATGCAAGCGCATCATAAGCGCGCATAGAAAACATCGTGCGGCTGTCATAGACCGAATTTAAGTTCAGGATCCATCCATGCTGCTTATATATATAAGGCAAGTCGTCATATTTTACCGCCGGCATAACGTATTTCTGCCACCGCATCGGATATTCATATGTAAGCTCGCCTCGGTTGTCATTTCTGTCTAAAATGTGCAGCTTCAGTCCGTTTTTTGTTATAAGCCCAAACAGCATATCCTGTTCGCGCATACGCTGCGGGTACTTTTTGATCCATGAACCGGCAAAAAGCACAGTGTCTCTGTCCCTGTCTGAATTATACATCCCGATGGGATTGTAAAGATGCGGATTCACCGCAAATCTCAGCAGATGCACATTATCGTGTCCGCATTCTTTTTTATATTTCGGAATGCATTCCTCTGCTGACGTGAAAATTATCTCCGCTTCCTTCGCAAATGTCAAAAATACACTGAAATTCGGCGGATCTTCCTTTGAATAAAATGCCGTTCGTATTTTTCTGTTTTTCGCGGCGCGCATAAGCTCGGCAAGTCTCTCCATCTGTTTCGAGCCTTCCCAAGTAACGCCTTTCCACTCGCCTGACAACCCCTGCCATGACGAAACGATAAGCAAAAGGTCTAAATCGGCAAGGTCGTTTTCGTCCCAATCGGGAGTGAGATACCTAAGAGTGCATGTGTCTTTATATCCGTCGTATATAAATCTGTCGGCAACGATACCGATATTGTAAGTCGATCGCTCATAAAAACGCGAGCCGTTACTTGTCAGGAAGTTTTCCCGATTCTCCAAAAGGCGCGCATACTCCGTTTCATCACGCATTTTCAGCACGAAAAACCTTCGTACACAGTATATAGTTTTCTTAAAAGATCTGTATAACTTTCGGATAATATCCACTATGCATACACTTCCTCGGGTATAGAAACGCCCTCCTTCAAAAGCGTGTTTAACACATAGTCAAACGCTTTTGAAGCCGCGTGCTCTCTTCGCACCATCTCCGAATTTGCCTCAATAGACAATAGAAATTCGCCGTTCGGTGCAGTAACTTTTCGCCCGCCCAGAGCGCGCTGCATAGCCTCCGACGGATTGCTTATTACACTCAGTCCGCACGCCGCAAGCTGCAGTGCGCGGCGTGAAAACATCGTCTTTGAATCAGTTATCGTGTTTACGTTTATCGCTTTACTGTACTTACGCATAAGAGCCGGAACGCGGTCTGTCGGGATCGACTTATGTATATACTCTCTGTATTCTTCGGGAAACTTAAATCGTTCCTCTACGCTTTCCGAATGCCTGTCGTAAATATCCAGATCCATGCCCAAAGAAAGCACATAATCAAACAAAGCGCGCGTATCTCGGCAGCGCCTCGGCAAGTCGTCATACCATGCGCCTGCAAAAAGCACACGATTGTCGTCTTTTATCTCGTTATCGGGATAATATACAGCCGTGTTTACCATAAAAGGCAAAACATGAACGCTCTCGCCGCCGCGTCTGCGGTATTCGTCCACACTCTCCTGCGCCGTAGTAAATATGTGGTCAAAGTGCAGCGCAGTATCGGCGAAGTCAAATCGCGTGTCGAGCGCGCCTATAGGGTCTTCTTTGTTCCAAAAAACCGTAGGTATCCCCTTTTGCCTGCAGTAGTCGAGTATATCAAACAGGATTCTGCGATTTTCAAAAAACACCTCTCGGTTGTTATATATTCTGCCTCGCCAGCACCCGTCGAAGGGAGCAACTCCGCTCCATGCCGATTCACAAAAGAATATATCTGGATGAAAAGCTTCAAACTGAAGCTTCCATGATCCGGGGCGCACAAATATGGATTCACATTGACCTGACAGATCGATCCATGTCATCTCATCGCATACAAACGCCGCTTTTATTTTATGTACCGGTCCGTCAGGCGGATAACTTGCAGGTTCTTGACCCTGCGCTTTATTCTCCCAATATGACGGGGGCTTTAAAACCGATAAATAGAGGGACTGCATAAGCGTGTTGAGCAGCTTGTTTTTTCTGCAAAATTCTATTATCGGCGCAGAAAAGGCCGCCATAGCAGTCCCTCCTCACCTTTTAGTTTTTAATTCTACATCTGCCCTAAGCTATCGCCTATACTTAAAGCAAGGTAACAACGTTGCTCTCCTGGAAATCAAAGGGGCACTTTCTCGTGTCGAGTATTATCTTGCCCTTTATCTTATCAAGATTTTTCTGAAGATGCGCGTGTCTTACCATTACAACGAGCACATCAATGTCTTTTAAGAACTTGTCAAAATCGAGATACTGTCCTTCTATTATCTCGGTTTCGAGCATGGGGTCGAAGCACTTCGGCGTTCCCGCAAGACGCTGATGCATAAGCTCAACGAGCTGGAGTGCCGGGCTGTCTCTAACGTCGTCAACGTCCTCTTTATAGGTAAGACCGTAGAAGCCAACGCGGTCGGGCGTGAGCTTATGCGCGCGAAGCAGCGCGTATACGCGCTCGAGAACGTAGTCGGGCATGCCATCGTTCGTATGTCTTGCCATACGCACCATGTTTGCAAGCTCCGGATAATCGCCAACGAGGAACCACGGGTCAACGGAGATGCAGTGACCGCCTACGCCGGGGCCCGGCGAAAGGATATTAACGCGCGGATGCTTGTTCGCTATACGGATTATCTCGTATACGTCGAGATTGTCGCTTCTGCAGATCTTCAAAAGCTCGTTCGCGAAAGCGATGTTTATATCTCTGTACGTATTCTCAACGACCTTAGTCATCTCTGCAGTGCGGATATCGGTGACCTCGATATCTCCCTTACAGAACGATTTGTAGATATCCTTAACCTTTTCACCTATTGCCGGATCGTCCGCGCCTATCGTACGAGAGTTGTCCTCGAGCTCGCGGACCATATTGCCCGGGATTATACGCTCGGGAGCATGTACGAGGTGAATGTCCTGTCCGTCGATAAAGCCGTAAAGGTCTAAAACGGGGCGAACGTACTTGTCCATTGTTCCGGGCGGAACGGTGGACTCAACTACGACTATCGCACCCTTGTCGCAAACCTCAAGCACATTCTTTACCGCAGCGACAACGAACGATGCGTCAACGCGCTTTGTGTCCTTATCATAAGGCGTTGCAACACAGATGATATATACGTCCGCCTTCTGATATTCCGTTGAAAACTTTATTCCGCTTGCAAGCGCCTTCTTAAACAGTTCGTCTATACCGTCCTCCTGGAAGGTCATTTTCCCGCTGTTCAAAGTGTCTACCAAGCTCTTTTTAAAATCGGTGCCCACCACGTTTACGCCGTGAGACGCCATCATCATGGCAGTAGGCAGGCCAATATAACCCAGACCTACTACGTTTACCAAAGGTTTGCTCATAATAATTACTCCTTCCGTTTAACAGGTTTTTACGCGCCTTATGCGCGCGACGTATATTTCAGACGGGCAAACATTCGGGGCAGTCGGCTGCGGCTGAACGCCATAACGACGCCCATCATGTAGACCATCAAAAATTTCTTTTTCTTTATGAGGTTTATAATAAACTTCATTTTTTTGCCGGATTTTTCGGCGTATTTTGCGCATTCCTGCGTATATTCGTCCGCGGCCATGCGCTTTACGCGCCTGTATTTCTCGCTCTGTGAACGAGTATTCGCCGGGGAGTTCTCGTTTTCTATACATCCTACTACGCGCTCGATATGGCGGCGCGAGAGAAACTCGCGATAAACGCTCCGGGGAATACCCATTTCGTTAAAGAAGGCCGTCATTTCTTTGTGCTCCCTAAGCCTTCTTTCAAAAAGGTCGTCTCTGTATTTCGTGCTGAGCGAACCGCTCTTGTGATAAGTGTAAAGATATACGTTCTGCGCTGTGAAACGAAGCGATCGGCACTCTTTCAGATAACTGCGGCAAAAGGCCACGTCCTCACCGAAATCGATCGGCTCGAAAGAGAGGCCTATACGTTTAACGATATCCATGTCGAACAGCTTGTTGCACGCGGAATACATAAGGCCCGTATCCCACATCTCAACAAAGTGATCAAGGATCTCTTCTCTTGTTTTAAATTCGCGCTCGAACTTGGGACAGGCGTACATGCTTCCGTCGGGCATAACGTGAGAAAAGCCGAAAACCGTAAGGTCGAATTGACCCTCGGCAATCAGCGAATTAAGAAGAGATACTGCGTTCTCAGTCAAGCGGTCGTCTCCGTCCAAAAACACGACGTACCGCGTATCTGTCATAGCGAGCGCCGCATTGCGGGCTGCAAAAACACCGCTGTGCGGCATGAATACGGTGCGTATCCATTCACATCCTTCGGCCGACGCACGTATTATTTCCGGGCTTCTATCTGAAGAGCCGTCATCAGCAACAATGACCTTGAAACGCTTGTCACCTTGCCTTTTAAGACTTTCAATACACGCTTCGATCTCGTTTTCTTTATTGAACACAGTAACGATAACGGTTATCTGTACGCTCGTATCTGCCATTGTAATCAGTCCAATTCATTGCCGTTCAAATTGGGGCCGCGCGCTGCCCGCGCAGCCCCAAGAGAACTCTATACGTTTAGGATATTGCCGCCGTGCTGAAACCGAAATAATCAAATAAGGTTTCGAGCACCTCGGTAGTCGCAAGGCGCGCGCCCATGTTTTTGAATGCGCCCTGCTGGTCCTCGGTCATTGATCTGTATTCAGCCTTCACATTGGCCATCTGAGCGCCGTAATGCAAGTCAATGTATGCACGATCGAGGAATACTCCGTTATTGTGTGCATCAAGCGCTGCCTGCAAAGTCTCTACAAGCTTGCCGAGGCATGCATATGCGGTATCGTCGGTAGAAGCCAGACGGGGATACTTGTTAACGATCTGCTGGAGGTAATCGGCGATGACCTTCTCCTGAGCTATGTCTTCCGCAGTCGGTGCGTTGCTCGGTTCGTCGGAGCCGCCTCCGCCGCCGCCTCCGGAGCTTGAGCCGGAGTTATCCTTCGCGTCGGTTTTATCGGTATTGTCGTTATTGTCGTTATTGTCGTTATTGTCGGTGTTGTTCTCGGTATCTGTATTATTCGTGTCCTCGCTTGCCGTGCCGTTTAATGCTGCAACAACTTGGCTCTCTATGTGGATCACCTTTGCAACTGCAGCGCGCGTAGCGTTGCCCCGGGGATTGAATACGGGCTCGCCGTTTAAATCATAGCCGTTTACGATACCGGCATTCTGAGCTATTGCAACAGCCGAAGCGGCATAAGACGAAATGTCGGCTGCGTCAGCGAAAGAAACGTCGCCCTCGTACTGCGAAAGGTCGAGCTTTAAGTAATCCCTCATGTAGCGCACGATGATCGCGCACATCTGCTCGCGGGTCACGTTCTCATTGGGAGCAAAGGTAGCGGCGTCCTTGCCGGTAACTATGCCGTTTGCGGCGGCCCAGTTGACTGCGTCGTAATAATAGGCCGTGGAAGCTACGTCGTTAAAGCCCGCAGCAGAAGAAACTTCTGTGCTCATGCCCATATTGTCTGTCTGTCTCTTTAATACGGTCACAAACATGCCGCGCGTCATGTAATTATCGGGGCTGAAAGTGTCCTCTGTGGTGCCCGAGAAGAGTCCGTTTTCATATGCATACGTTACGTCTTCCGTATACCAAGCGTCGCCCGGCACGTCCGTAAAGGGGAGATCGGCCGCAAGCGCCGTGCCTGCAAGCATTACTGCACAGACAGCGCCGGCGATAACTGCCGTTATTTTTTTACGCATGTTATGTTTTTCCTCCAATTTTGAGCAAAGCCGACACCATTTGAATCTTTATTAGCTTCTAAACAGTGTCGGCCAGCCTTCATGTCATATTTCTGATTTTACTATGCTGCCAAGCGGCAATCAATATTTAGTTTTTGTCGATAACCAGCGTAGCAGTATAGGTGCCTGCACCTGCAACGGTACCGGTCGTATCGAACAATGCGTCGCATACTGCGTTCATAAGGTTGTCAAGACCGGGGCCGTAAGAAGCCTTTACCTTGTTGTATGCCTTATTGAATACAGGGATGCTCTTTGCATCTGCAAGAACGCCGTTGTCGGTCGTTGCCGTCGAAAGCGTACCTGCTGCAGTGTAAGTTATGGTTATGGTCGTGCCGGACGCCTGAGCCATATTCGTGGTCTTGTCAGCCATTATCTGAGCTACCTTTGCGCTGTTGGGAGCGTAGGTAACGGTAACGCCGCCCTTTGCAAGCTCGGTCTGCAGCTCGTCAAGGATGCTCTGGATCTTGGCCTGGCGGACAGTCTTGTCTTTCTCTGCCGTTTCAAAAGCGTCTGCAAGCGCCTCGATGTCGCCAAGCACCTTATTTGCCCAAGCCTCATACTGGGCTGCGGTCAGCGGCTTAACGCCGGTGCCGGAATACTGCATGAACTCGGTAACTACAAAGTCGGCAGAAAGTGCGTTTACAGCTGTCTTTATGTCTGCATTGCTAGCATATTCTTTAATGATACCCTGTAAGGATCCTGCAACAACAGTACTGTCGGTCATGTAATCGTAAACTTCATCGATGCCCGTCTGGATCTTGGAGTCGAGCTTGTTGAAGTACTTTGCAAGGTCAACGTCCTTCGCTGCAACGATAGCAGTTGCGGAGGGGTTGCAGTTTGCATCAAGCTTTGCGGGAGCGAGCGTTGCCTTAGAGGTGTTGTCTGCAGCAACGTCTGCAAGCGTCATAGCGCTTACGTCAACCTCGAGGTATGCCTTAGCGGAAACGAGGTTGGAAGCGTCGGTCGCAACCGCGATAGCTGCGCGCTTGTCGCTCATGGTAATGGTGATGTCAGTGTCGGCTGCTACGGTGCCGTCAGCAACAACGGTGCCTGCCGGAACGGTTGCGGTCGTCTTGCCGAAATCATCGGGAAGCTGTGCCGTGATGGACTCGGTGCGGCTCTTCGTCTTATTGAGAAGAGTGTTTATCGAGTTGTCGATATAAGTCTGGTTGTCGTAGTCCTTCTTTGCGCCGCTAACGTCCTTAAGAAGGTCTTCAACGCCCGTTCTTACGGTATCGGTGCCCTTTAAGAGGTTATCGCCGATGGTGTTGTTCACGTAAAGATTGATCATGGGAACGCCGGATACGGGGTGAGTGAAGGTGAACTCGGTCTTGTAGTAGGTGGTGCCTCCACCGCCGCCGCCACCGCCGCCTCCGCCGCCGCCGGAGGAAACGGAAACCTTATACCAGTGCAGACGGTAAACTACTGCTGCAACTTCTGCGCGGGTAGCGTTGTCAAGAGGTCTGAAGTTGGAGTTTTCGTCGCCGACGATAAGGCCTCTGGAAACTGCGATGTTTACATCATTCTTTGCCCACTCGGCGATCTGAGCTGCGTCGCCGAAGTTGATAACCGTACCTTCGTCAACGTGCTTCTTGTTGTACTGCTTCTCAACGTAAGAAACATAGCGGCCGATCATGGTTGCCAGTTCCTGACGGGTGATAGCGAGATCGGGCGAGAACGTAGTATCGGACGTACCGTTTACTATACTCTTGCTTACTGCCCAGTCAACGCCGCCGTTGTACCAGGAACCTACTTCGCAGTCGGTAAACTGAGTTTCCGCCTGCGGGTTCACCGTCTCAGTCTCGAGACGCGAAAGAACTGTTACGAACATTGCACGGGTCATGTTCATGTCGGGTGCAAATTCGGTTGCCGAAATGCCGTTCATGTAATTGTGCTCTGCAACGAAGTCAACGTAAGGCACATACCAAGAATCGTCTACAACGTCCGTAAACTGGTCATGACCAGCCGCCATTGCAGGTACGACTGCAAGTATTGCTATCGTCAACACTATGCAGAGAACTCGCATGAAATTCTTTTTCATACTAAATCCTCCCTAATATTCGGTCGCCTCCGTAATGCGAAAGCGTATCCGTTTTTTTGATATATTTTCAAAGGATCGCCGGCGATTTCATTTTCGATCCTTTAAAAACCGTTATAAGCGACGCGTCAATACGCGTCAAAAAAGCCCTGATATCATATAATACAGAGATATATTTTATATTAACATAATACTGTCATAAATATCAAGTTACAATTATGTTACAAATGTGCAAATTTTCAGCCCGATTTTTATGAATATTGCGAAATAAGGCTTGCTTTCGTGTTTGCTTTTATGTCTTCGTAGTTGCTTTCTATCTGCGAAGCGAGATCGGGGTCAAGCTCCCTTATTTTTGATATGAGCGAACTCATCTGTGAATCGCATTCGTTTTCAACGGCGGAGACCTGGGACATATACGATCTTACCACCTTCATCTTGTTCGCAGTTGTCTGTTCATCCTTCGGAAGCGACCAGAACTCATGCTTCATCTGTTCGATAAGCGCGCCGGTGCGGCTCTCGAACGAGGCCTGAAGCACATAGATCTGCGTAAGGAGCGACTGTATCTGCGCCTGTGTCTCGTCTTTTTCGCTGTTTTGCGAATCGCTGCTATCCTGTTCCGACGTATCATCGTTTGAAGATGCGTCGTTTTCGTCAGTCTGAGTCTGTGACGCGTCGGTCTGTCCCTCGGACGTGCCTGTGCCGGACGACGTGCCTGTGTTGGACGACGTACCTGTGTTAGACGATGTGCCCGAATTCGACGATGTGCCGCTTTCGTCAGTCTGAGCCGATGAAGACGAGCCGGAGATGATGCCCTGCGCCACTTCTTCGGCAGTCGTTTCGCCGCTTTCTATAGCGGCTATCTCTTCATCGGAAAGCGCAATGTCGGGGATGTCGTAATCTTCTTTCATCTGGTTCTGCTCTTCTGTCAGGCGTTCCTGCTCAGCTTCGATTTTGGCTTCATCCGTTCGGGCGTACTTAAAATATTCAAACATATCGCGGTTCGCAATAAGCAGCACCGCCAAGATCACTACTATTATAAGTATTATTATACCTACAACTTTTTTCGATTTTTTCTTTGCTTTAATGATGATCAGCTCCATTCGTTAGTTTAAAAAAACATCGCTTATTCTCTGATTATCGCAAAAAGGCGTCTGCCGCGCAATACTGCGGCATAAGTAATTTATCAGAAAAATATTTGTCCGTCAAGCCAAATACGCACGCAAATGCTTTTTCGGATATTCTGACGAAAAATTTAAGAAAAAAGTTTTGATTTTGCAGTTGAAACTTTTTCCTATTTTCATATAAGGCGTATGATCGCCGCCAAACCGCTTTGGAACGCATCGGCGGTTTTGGGTCGCCTCTTTAAATGCTTCTTGTCGCCTTCCCTGTGGTGAGATACTTTTTCTCTCTTTAAAATCATAAAGGACACCGCGCTTTAAAAAAGCCCGATATCCTTTATCTTCTTATGACTCGTATCATAAGCAAAAGCGCAAGCGCGTAACCCACCAGCGTCGGCACGCTCATTCCCCACAACACCTGCGGAAGCGACGAAAAGCAGAGTATGCTTGCAGCGATAAAAAGCCCCGCCGCCGCGACGGATGCGGCAATGCGTCCCGAGCCGCGCGATATCTCACGCCGATACTCTTCGCTTTCGGTATTCTTTATGTTTATCTTTGCCTCGCCAGTGATCGCAAGCCTTAAAAGCTCCGCCGTGTTCACGGGTATGCTTTCAGACTTCTTCGCTATATAATACGCCGACTTTGCAATCGACATGAGCGTCTTTTTTACGTCGATATCCTTAACGATATCGCTCTGCATATACTCAGCCGCAATGTTCAATATACTTATATCGGGCGAAAGCTGAGTAAGTACGCCCTCAAGCGTGAGAAGTCCGCGCCCTATCATCGTTATGCCGCGCGACATGGTTATCCCGTGCGAGCCCGCCATAACAACAAAATCCTCCACGGCCTGGCCTATATTTATCTTTCCCATATCTACTGCGGCGTAGCGCGCGAGCAGGTCTCCCACGTCGGCCAAAAGCTTCGCGTGGTCTATTTCGCCCTGGGCCGAACCCAAAAGAAGCAAAAGGCTTTTAAGCTCTGCGGCGTCGCCCTGTACAATGGCAAAAACAGCGTTTCGAAACAGGCGGCGGTCCCTTTCCGTAAGGCGCCCCATCATGCCCATGTCGATATACACTATACGCCCGTCGCGGATATATATGTTGCCGGGATGCGGATCAGCGTGGAAAAAGCCGTCCGTGAACATTTGCTTTATGTAATTGCTGGCGAGCTTATGGCCTATCTCCTCAGGGTCGTAGCCTGCCTCCAAAAGCGCTTCGCGGTCGTCGATCTTTATCCCGTCAATGCGCTCCATAACGATGACCCGCTGAGTCGTGAGGCTTTTATACACCTTCGGCGCCGATATGAATTTTACATCGCTGTTCAATTCGGCAAATTCGCGCATGTTTTCGGCTTCACGTATAAAATCGGTCTCCTGCTCGGCCGCAAAAAGAAGCTCGTCAAGAATATCTTCTATACTGAATACGTTTCCGGCGCGCCTGTCTAGCGAAAGCAGGCGCGTTATTCTCTTTAAAAACTCGATATCGCGACGCATGGCGTCGCGCATGCCGGGACGCTGCACCTTAACGACTACACGATTTTTTCCGTTAGTTACGGCCGGATATACCTGCGCTATAGACGCGCTGCCTGTCGGCTCCGTCGTAAACGAGGAAAAACGCTTCTCGATGGGCATACCGTAATCCTGCTCGATGACCTCGCGCATGGCCTCGAAATCGAGCGTGCGCACGTCGGTGCGAAGATGTGACAGCTCTTCGCAGTACTCCGCGCTCAGGATGTCCCTCCTCATCGAAAGTATCTGCCCCAGCTTTACGAAGCCGGGGCCCATATCCTCGATAACGAGCCGCAGTTTTTCGGGCGTCATGCCCGATATTACTCCCCGGCGGGCAAGTATCGCGATTATTTCACGTATCCGGGCGCGATTGCTTACCTGAGTCTTTTCGCCGGTATCACTCATCGCCGTTTAAAACTTCGTCAAGCCTGCCCTGAAGCGTGAGCAGCTCTTCGGGCGAAAGCTTTTTGAGCATTTTCATAACGTCGTCGGCAGTAGGCTCGTCGCTGTCGGAAGCAGGCGCGCTGTCGCGCTTTAGGCGGCGCGAAAGCTCCTCGTTGAGCGTTTTGCCCTGTTCCAGCGTGATCTCTCCTTTTTTAACGAGCTCGTCGGTTATATCCTTTGCCTTTTCCGCCGTCATTGCAGCCGCTCCGAGCGATGCGAGCAAAAGTTTCTTTACGTCTCCTCCGATGTTGTCAAGCATAATATCTTCTCCTTTCCGAAATTTGGGCAAAGCCCTTTATATTTATATATTATAGCATACCATATATAAATATAAAGAGGTAATTTTTTAATGTTTTTTGCTTTTTTGCATAGATGCTCACGCGCGGCGGACGTGACCGTGCCGAGCGCCGCCCTGCCGTCTGCGGCGGGGCGTGCTTTCGACGCAAAAGCGCTGCTTTTAGAGGTTTTATCCCCAAATAAAAAACGCAAAGCGATTGCTTTGCGTTTTTTCGCATATCGTTTTTGAAGATAAGTTGTTCTTACCAAACTACGCGGCCGCCGTCTACCGGTATCGTGATGCCGTTCGTCCACTCTGCTGCGTCGGATGCAAGATAAAGCGCTGCCGCAGCGATGTCCATGGGCTCGCCTATCTTCTTTAAGCTCGGTACGTGAGAAGTGATGGAGGTGTATGCTCTCTCGTTCTGGAGCGTGCCCTCGGTCATAGGAGTTCTTACGTAGCCGGGTGCAATCGCATTGATGCGGATGCCGTATCTTGCCCACTCAAGAACCATGCCCTTCGTCATGTGGATAACGCCTGCCTTAGCCGCAAGGTACGGGTTTATCGCCGAAGATGCAACGATGCCGCCTACGGAGGCGATGTTGATGATGTTGCCCTGGATGCCGTTCTCTATCATAGCCTTAACGACTCTCTGTGCCGCAAACATTACGGCCTTTAAGTCGGTGTCAACTACGTAATGCCACTCTTCTTCGCTCAGCATATCCTTTACGGCATACTTGTCGCCGTCCGGCTTTGCCTTTACGATCTTCTTCGTTACGCCTACGCCTGCGTTGTTTACGAGAATATCTATCCTGCCGAACTTCTCCATGGTCTTTGCTACCATGTTGTCAAGGTCTGCTATCTTTCTTACGTCGGTGTGAATTGCCAGCGTCTCAACGCCGAATTCCTTTGCGATGTCCGCTGCAGCCTTGTCGCAGATGTCCTCTAAGATCTCGGCTATAACTACCTTTGCGCCGTATGCCGCAAACGTCTGAGCTATTGCAAGACCGATACCGCGGCCGCCGCCGGTAACTATTGCAACCTTGCCCGTAAGGTCAAACTTAGGAATGTTCATTGGAATCTACCTCCTGATATTTAATTTTTTAATGCCATAATCCGACAGGCTTTCGCCTGTCGGATTATGTGCTGTTCCGATTATTAAATCAATTACTTCTTCATTACTGCCTTGTGGAACTTGCAGTTCTCGGTGATACCTGCGAGGTCTCTTATGATCTGCTTCTTGGACTCGAAATCGTAGAAGCCGCGGATACCGATTCTCTCCATAACGGGCGAACCGCCGCCGTGTACGCCTGCATACTGGTGAACGCCGCATGCTGCCGATACGGAGTAGTCAGCGATGAATCTGAACAGTCTGTGAGTCTGCTCTGCGGTGAACTCGGGATTTCTCATGATGTACTTGTCCATGTATTCCTTCGTTGCCGGGTTGAAGTAGTCGTCCTCGGGCGGCATGGTTGCCGGGAATCCGCCTGCGATGGAAGCAAGAACGTCATACTCGTGGTAGATGTTCATGCCCGCATGGTATCTTCCGCAGTTGGTGTAGAGGAAGTTCGGCTCGTAAGCGCCGGACGATGTTATATTCGCGGTCGTAGCCGACGCAATGCCCGCGCCGTATACGAGCTCCGCCACGATAGCCATCTCAGTGAGTTCGTCCTTAACGTGGCCCGCCTTAGCTATACCGTTGTAATCTGCAACGAGTGCGGTAGCGCCCATAAGAACGTCGGTAACAGCCGGCTTGCAGCCGCAGTAGCTGAATCTGTGGTTGTTTGCGAAGGAGAGTGCCAGACGGCCTGCGAACTTAAACTCGCCGTTCATGAATATTCTCTCGTTCGGTACGAATACATGATCGAGAACGGTCATGGAGTCGCACATACCGTAGTGGTTGTACGGAGCGTCGATGTGCTTTCTCGGACGGGCGGAGGTCGAGCGGCAAACGAGCGATACGCCCTCGGCGTCAGCGGGGATCGCGAATGCGATAGCCCAGTCCTTATCGTCTTCCTTCATCATACGGGTCGGTATTACAAGAAGCTCATCTGCATAGGGAGCGATGGTGTTGTGTGCCTTACAGCCGCATACCACAACGCCGTCTTCCCTTCTCTCAACAACTCTTACATAGAGATCCGGGTCGACCTGCTCGGAAGGCCTCTTGGAGCGGTCGCCCTTAACGTCGGTCTGCGCGCAGTTTACAACGAGGTCGTTCTTCTGAGCGTAGTCAAGCCACTTCTTGAATCTCTCATGATACTGGGTACCCATCTTATCGTCGATTTCCTTCGTGGTAACGTAGAGCGCATTCGAACCGTCGGTACCCATGCAGCGCTGTGCACAGCCGCCAACGATGTGGCAGAGCTGGCGAAGCATCTGCTGCTTCTTGTAAAGGTCTTCCTTATTCTGATAAATGTGAAGGAAGCGGGAGATTTTTTCACCGTTCAAATGCGAAGTTGCGGTTACCAGGTCTTCGGTCTCGGGATCGAGAGCAGTGTCAAAGGTCATACCTATAACATTCTCGCCGCCCTCCAAAAGCGGGTCGTCTCTTTCCAAGAGTCTGCCGCCGATGTAAACATTCTTTCTCATTCCCTTGAGTTTCTCAAAATACTGTTCTTTTGTACGAAGCATCTTATATCTCCTCCTTAAAAATAATAATAGGTTTTCGTTTGCGCACACTGCAAACATGGGATACTGCCGTATCGTGTCATTATGATAACGTATATGATATACTTTTGTCAATCTCAAAATCTTTGTCGTTTCTGGTATTTTTATGCAAAAAGTTGTTTTCCATCGTTTTTTTTGCTTTAATTGCGTATATGTTTTTGAAGATATTCATGATTTTTTGTTTATTATAACTAAATAAAGGCATTTACGGGCGCATATTGAAAGCAAACTTTGGAACAAACTACAAAGTTTAATTATTTGATTCACTTTCCCAAGCTCCGCTCATTATGCGCCAAACACACCCCGCCCCCGCATAAAAACAAAAAACGCAAAGCTTTCGCTTTGCGTTTTTCATATAACGTCGGCCTCTGCCGACAAAATCATGTCTTACCAAACTACGCGGCCGCCGTCAACGGGGATGGTGATACCGTTAGTCCACTCTGCAGCGTCGGATGCGAGATAAAGTGCGGCTGCAGCAATATCCATAGGCTCGCCGATCTTCTTAACGCTCGGAACGTGCGAGGTGATCGAGTTGTAAGCTCTCTCGTTCTGGAGGGTGCCCTCGGTCATGGGAGTTCTTACGTAGCCGGGTGCGATCGCATTGATGCGAATGCCGTATCTTGCCCACTCAAGAACCATACCCTTCGTCATGTGGATAACGCCTGCCTTAGCCGCGAGGTACGGGTTGATAGCGGAGGATGCAACGATACCGCCAACGGATGCGATATTTATGATGTTGCCCTGGATGCCGTTCTCTATCATGGCCTTAACGACTCTCTGAGCTGCAAACATAACAGCTTTTAAGTCGGTGTCAACAACATAATGCCACTCTTCCTCGTTGAGCATATCCTTTACAGCGTACTTGTCGCCGTCCGGCTTAGCCTTTACGATCTTCTTCGTGATGCCTACGCCTGCATTGTTTACGAGAATGTCTATTCTGCCGAACTTCTCCATGGTCTTTGCTACCATGTTGTCAAGGTCTGCTATCTTTCTTACGTCGGTGTGAATTGCCAGCGTCTCAACGCCGAATTCCTTGGCGATGTCTGCAGCGGCCTTGTCGCAGATATCTTCGAGGATCTCGGCGATAACTACCTTTGCGCCGTATGCCGCGAAGGTCTGAGCTATTGCGAGGCCGATACCGCGGCCGCCGCCGGTAACTATGGCAACTTTGCCGGTAAGATCAAACTTGGGAATGTACATTGGAATCTACCTCCTGATATTTAATTTTTTAATGCCATAATCCGACAGGCTTTCGCCTGTCGGATTATGTAGCATGCTGACTATCAAATCAATTATTTATTGTCTTCCATTACGCCCTTGTGGAGGCTGTTCTTGTTGGTGATACCTGCGAGGTCTCTTATGATCTGCTTCTTGGACTCGAAATCATAGAAGCCGCGGATACCGATTCTCTCCATAACAGGTGAGCCGCCGCCGTGTACGCCCGCATACTGGGATACGCCGCAGTGTGCCGATACGGACAGGTCGGAGATAAATCTGAACAGTCTGTGAGTATCCTCTGCGGTGAACTCGGGATTTCTCATGATGTACTTGTCCATGTATTCCTTCGTTGCCGGGTTGAAGTAGTCGTCCTCGGGCGGCATGGTTGCCGGGAATCCGCCTGCGATGGAAGCAAGAACGTCATACTCATGGTAGATGTTCATGCCTGCATGGTATCTGCCGCAGTTGGTGTAGAGGAAGTTCGGCTCGTAAGCGCCGGACGAGGTTACGTTCGAGGTAGCAGCCGATGCGATACCTGCGCCGTAAACGAGCTCTGCGATGATAGCCATCTCAGTGAGCTCATCCTTAACGTGGCCCGCCTTAGCTATACCGTTGCAGTCAGCAACGAGTGCGGTAGCGCCCATGATAACGTCGGTAACAGCCGGCTTGCAGCCGCAGTAGCTGAATCTGTGGTTGTTTGCGAAGGAGAGTGCCAGACGGCCTGCGAACTTGTACTCGCCGTTCATGAATACTCTCTCGTTCGGGATGAATACATGATCGAATACGGTCATGGAGTCGCACATGCCATAGTAGTTGTAAGGAGCCTTGATGTGCTTTCTCGGACGGCTCGAGGTCGAGCGGCAAACGAGCGATACACCCTCGGCGTCAGCGGGGATCGCGAATGCAACTGCCCAGTCCTTATCGTTCTCGCTCATGAGACGGGTCGGGATAACGAGGATCTCGTCAGCGTACGGAGCGATGGTGTTGTGTGCCTTACAGCCGCATACAACGATACCGTCTTCTCTTCTCTCAACTATTCTTACATAGAGGTCCGGGTCGACCTGCTCGAACGGTCTCTTGGAACGGTCACCCTTAACGTCGGTCTGCGCGCAGTTTACAACGAGGTCGTTTCTCTGTGCGAAGTCGAGCCACTTCTTGAATCTCTCATGATACTGAGTGCCGTACTTGTCGTCGCATTCCTTCGTGGTAACATAAAGTGCGTTCGAACCGTCGGTACCCATGCAGCGCTGGATGCAGCCGCCTACAACGTGGCAGAGCTTACGGAGCATCTGCTGCTTCTTGTAAAGGTCGTCCTGAGTCTGGTAAACGTGAAGGAATCTCGAGATCGGCTCGCCGTTTAAGTGCGAGGTGGTGGTTACGAGGTCCTTCGTCTCGGGATCGAAAGCTGCGTCGAAAGTAACGCCGATAACGTTAACGCCGCCTCTTACGAGCGGATCGGCTCTGTTTAAAAGCTTGCCGCCGATGTAAACGTTGTCTCTCATTCCCTTAAGTTTCTCATAGTACTGTTGTCTTGTACGAAGCATAATTATATCTCCTCCTTAAAAATATTAAAATAATATTCAGCGCACAATTTATAAAGCAAGGCACAAGCCCTCCTTATATCATATATAATAACCTAAAGCGTGACGTTTTGTCAATTAAAACGAGCCCCTGACGTGCATTTTTTTAAAAAAACGCCGTTATCCCTTCAGGATCTTCCGAAGATTTTCGCCGAACGGGGGCATAATCACGCCTTTTTCCGTTATTATCCCCGATATCAGCGAATGAGGCGTCACGTCGAACGCGGGATTGTACGTTTTTACTCCCTCCGGCGCGGTACGCCGTCCGAATCCGCACGTTATCTCCTCGGGCGCTCGCTGTTCTATCTTTATGTCCGCCCCCGTGCGCGTGTTTAGGTCTATCGTAGAGGACGGCGCGGCTATATAAAACGGTATGCCGTGATACCGTGCAAGCACAGCCACGGAATACGTGCCTATTTTATTTGCCGTGTCGCCGTTCGCCGCGATGCGGTCGGCGCCCGTTATCACCTTCTGTATTTTTCCTTGGCTCATGACCATTCCCGCCATGTTGTCACAGATGAGCGTCACGTCAAGTCCCGCCTCTTTAAGCTCGAACGCGGTCATGCGCGCGCCCTGAAGCAGCGGCCTCGTCTCGTCGGCGTAGATCTTAAGCTTCATGCCGCGCTCGTGCGCGAGATACATCGGCGCAGTCGCCGTGCCGTATTTCGAGGTCGCAAGCACGCCCGCGTTGCAGTGCGTGAGCACGCCGTCGCCGTCGGAAAGAAGCGTAAGTCCATATTCGCCTATCATGCGGCACATCTCTATATCCTCGCGCTGTATCGAAACGGCTTCCGCTTCGACTGCGGCTTTAAGGGCGGCCACGTTTTCTCCCGCATAAGAGAGCGCCTTATTCGTTACTCTGTCTATGGCCCAGAACAGATTTACGGCCGTCGGACGCGACGTTTTAAGATATTCGCCCGCCGCTTTGAGCTCCTTTAAATACTCTTCGGCCGTATTCGCTTTCAACGCGTTAGACACGAGCGCGAGGGAATACGCCGCCGCCACGCCGATAGCCGGCGCGCCGCGCACCTTAAGCGTCCGTATCGCGTCAAAGCATTCCTCAAGCGTTTTAAGCTCCGTTATTTTAAGCTCTGTCGGAAGCTTCGTACAGTCGATTATATGAAGCCGTCCGTCTTTGTATGATATCGTATCAAGCACAGCCATTTTGTTTGCTCCTTATAAAGTGATCGTCTCGCCCGCCTCAACTATCAGCTTGCCCTCGCACGAAAGCCTGTCGGCGGCTTCTCGCGAGAAGGTCACGCCCTTCGAGTCGGGACCGCGCGGCACTACGTGTATCGGCACGGTATGCTTCGCCTTGATCATCGCGGCGCATTCCGACGCCTCGGGCGCGCCCATATTGTAGTATCCGTCCATCGGGAGAAGCGCGTAGTCAAGTTTGCGCGCAGCCAGAGCCGCCATCTCGGGGATCTTCGACGTGTCGCCCGCGTGATAAACGGTCACATTGTCAAGCGTTACGATAAAGCCGACGCATTCCTCTTTTTTGTGATTTTTGTTGTATGCGGCAACGGCCTCGATCTTTACGCCGTCCGCTTCGAACGTGCCGTAGCCGCCTCCCTCATGCGCCTCTTTGAAGGTTATCGTTCTGCAGCCCGCCTTTTTCGTGACGAGCGAGGTCTGGTTGTGGTCGAAGTGGTCGTGCGTGACTAAAATTACGTCGGCCGGCTCCGAATAATCGCCGGGAGCGAACGGATCTATATAGATCACCGTTCCCTTATCGGATCTAAGCTTCAGCGACGCGTGGTCGAAGTAAGTCATCGTAGCCATGTTTATGCCTCCTTAAAATATTTATATATTATCGTTTATTATCGTTCTTTTTCGCGCGGCTCTTTTCGCCCTTCGGGCATACGCGCATACAGATCCCGCAAACCGCGCCGCGTCCTATATGCTGATATGCCTTTTTCATATGCTCGCTGCAGGCGCGGTAGTCCATGAGCGGCGTGTCCGGGTCTTCGGGGTCGAAGTCTATACCGTAGAGCGCCTGCGCCGGACAGGCGCTTACGCATTTATTGCACGATGTACAGATATACGCCGCGTCTGTGCTTTCGCGTTTTACGCCCGCGTCAAAATCGGTGAGCACCGTACCAAGCCTCACGCGCGGACCGTATTTTTCATGTATGAAAAGGCAGTTTCGCCCCACGTGTCCCATGCCAGAGAGCACAGCGCCCGTCTTATGAGAAAACCTGCCCCGGTATTTGCCTAAGTTCGGCATACTCTGCGAGGCCGCGACCGTTATATAACGGTATCCGTTTTCCGAAAGCAGAAGCCCCGCACGCAGAAGTATGTGGTCTATGAGCGCGTTTACGCTCCTGTAATGATTGAAGTACGTAAGCGTGGGCGCGCCGTCTATCTCGTCGATTATCGCATCGGAAAGCCTTACGGCCACCGTTATGCCGTGGCCGAGCTCGAGCGACGTATCGAAAAAGCCCACATCGCACGCGCCGAGGGAGCGGCAAAGGGCGGTTATCTCGTCACGAAGCGCTGTCATAATTCTTCCTTTCGTGTTAGAATGGTCAAAAGGGGTGTATATCATTGTCATATATTATATTATCTCATAAAACGTACGCTCCGGTAAAGGAGTATCTTAAAAAAAGAGGCCATATGCTTTTGGAGATCGAAGATTTTTCCGCCGTGAGCGCTGCCGTGGCAAGCCACGCCGATATATACGTCTGCCGCGCGGGCGGGCGCGTTTTCGCCGCGCCCGAGGTCTCGCCGCTTCTTTCGGCGGCGGGGGTCGGGCACGTTAGCGGCAAAAGCCCCGGCGCGGCTTATCCGCACGACGTGCCGTACAACGCTTTCGAAGCGGACGGATACTTCGTGCATAATCTTAAATATACGGAGGAAAGCCTGCTCGCCTTCATAAAAGAACGCGGACTCGTACCCGTAAACGTGCGCCAGGGATATGCGAAATGCTCCGCCGCCGTCTTCCCCGGCGGCGTGATAACGGCGGACGAGGGCATTTTCAGAGCTCTTTCGGGAAAGCTGCCCGTCTTAAAAATACACGAGGGACACGTGTCGCTCCCCGGCCTGCCCTACGGCTTTTTCGGCGGCTGCACGGGGTACACAGGCGGCGAACTTATAATAAACGGCGATCTGTACGCCCATCCCGACGGCGAAAAGATCGCGGCCTTTTTAAACGAACGCGGCGTCAGATCCGTTTCGTTTGCGGGGTATCCTCTTTTGGACGTTGGTTCGATCATTGAGCTGTGACATGGGAACACGGCGTCTCCCGCTTTTAGAATCACGGTTTTTAAAACTTCATTTGATATGCTTCTCTTCCTTTGCAGACAAGACGAATTTTTTAAACCATACTTTCGGAGGGAACGGGACAGTCGCTAAAGGTTTATGTAAGTCTTGCATTTATATCGCGTCATGTGATATGATTATATACCATAAGTAATATTTTTTATTTTTTATCGGAGCATCATGAAAAAAGTCACAATATATACCGATGGGTCGAGCCTCGGTAATCCCGGTCCCGGCGGATACGGCGCGATACTGTTCTATAAAGAGCACAAAAAAGAGATATCGGGCGGCGAGGCGCATACTACGAATAACCGTATGGAGATGCGCGCCGTTATAGAGGCGCTTTCTCTTTTAAAGGAGTCGTGCAGCGTGGAGCTGTATTCCGATTCAAAATACGTTATTGACAGCGTAACTCGCGGCTGGGTATATTCATGGCAGAATAACGGCTGGAAAAAGGCCGATAAATCTCCCGCGCTCAATACGGACCTGTGGGAGCAGATGCTTCCCCTTTTGGAAAAACACAATGTGAACTTTAAATGGGTAAAGGGTCACTCCGACAACGAATATAACGAACGCTGCGACGCTTTGGCCGTCGCTTTTGCCAAATCTCTGAAAAAAGCGGAGGGAGAAAAATAAATGGTACGTGAAATGCTTGAATATAACAAAAACTTTGTCGCAAACAAGATGTACGAGCCGTATGTTACGAGCAAGTATCCCGACAAAAAGGTTGCCATACTCTCCTGCATGGACACGAGGCTTACAAAGCTTCTGCCGGCGGCGCTGGGCATAAAGAACGGCGACGTAAAAATAATAAAAAACGCCGGCGGCGTTGTTACACATCCCTTCGGAAGCGCCGTAAGAAGTCTGCTCATTGCCATATTTGAGCTGGGCGTCGAAGAGGTCATGGTGATCGGCCATACCGACTGCGGCGTTTCGGGAGTAAATGCCGAAATGATGATAGAGCACATGAAGGCGCGCGGTGTTGACCACGAGCATATAGAGCTTATGCGCTACTGCGGCGTTGACTTTGAAAAGTGGCTCTCCGGCTTTGAAAACGTGGAAACCTCGGTCCGGCAGTCTTTGGATATTTTAAAGAATCATCCGCTTATCCCGAAGGACGTTAAATTTTACGGCTTTGTGATGGATTCCGTCACAGGCGCGCTTGCGGCGGTGGAATAAATGGAACGGACCGTCTCGCTGGTCATAGACGACAGCCTCTCGGGGCACGAGATAAAGTATATATTAAAAACGAAGCTTTTTATGTCCGCCAGGCTCATCTCCAAGCTAAAGAACCGCGAGGACGGCATACTTTTAAACGGAGAAAAAGCGTATGTGGTCAAAAAAGTCGAAGCGGGCGACGTGCTCACACTTAAAATATCCGACCAAAGCGAGCGTTCGCAAAATATCGTGCCCGTAAAAGGCAGTATAGATATTGTTTACGAGGACGACGATATACTTCTTGTAAACAAATCGGCCGGCGTTCCTACGCATCCCAGCCAAGACCATTTTTACGATACGCTTGCAAATCACACGGCGTATTATTACATGACAAAGGGGCTTTCGTTCACTTTTCGCCCGATAAACAGGCTTGACAAAAACACATCGGGGCTTATGCTTGTTGCAAAAAACAGCTACGCGCATGATATGGCGGCGCGCCTGCACAAAGAGGGCGCTATAATAAGGAAGTATCTTGCAATAGCCGACGGCATGATCGCCGAAGACTCAGGCTCTGTGGAAGCGCCTATCGCGCGGGCTGGAGAGTCGGTAATAAAGCGCGAGGTCAACATTTGCGGACAGTATGCGCGCACGGACTTTCGGGTGCTTGAAAGGTTTTCGGGGGCCACACTTTTGGAGGTGACGCCCAAAACAGGGCGCACACATCAGATCCGCGTTCATATGGCGCACATAGGCCACCCGCTTACAGGCGATTTCCTCTACGGTAAAGACTGCGGGATAATCGCGCGCCATGCGCTTCATTCTTATAAGATAGAATTCACGCATCCTGTTTCGGGCCGACAGCTCAAATTTGAATGCGATATGCCCGACGATATGAAGCGGGCTATAAAATATTTTGACAGGTGAGTTTATGAAAGAGCGATTTTTCAAAAGACCGCGCTTTATCGTATTTATATTTTCAATGGTGCTTTGTACCGTTATCGACGCAGGAAGGCATTATACGCGGTTCACAGAAACTATCTTCCCCTTGGAGAGAATGGCTGAGCTTAAGGGCCGTATGTTTTCCGTCTTTTCAAATCCCAAGCTTTGCTTTGCCGAAATGTTTATAATTGCAGCGGCTGTGTTCGCCGTGTGCGCAGTTATTTATCTTATCGTGCGCTTTATCCGCGTGCGCCGCAAGGGACGCTTTTTTGTTAATTATATCGTCTTTCTTTTGGCGCTCGTGCTTGTTATAAGGCTTTTCTTTCTCGTGTTCTGCGGCGTGGATTATGCGCGCACACCGATAAAGGAGCAAATGGGGCTCGATACCAGGCCGCAAAGCGCGCAGGTCTTATTCGATACGGCACTGTACATACAGGGCGAGCTCAACGCCGCCGCCGACACGGTGGCGCGCGATCAAAAGGGCGCTTTTACGCCCTCGCGCAGCGCGCGTGAGCTTACGGCCGCATCTCAGGAGGTCTTTGAAACTTACGCCGACCATATATATTTCCTTCACGGACATTACACAACGCCTAAAACGGTTGAATTGAGCGAGCTTATGAACTATCTGCTCATATCGGGCTTTTATTTCCCTTATACGGGCGAGGCAAATGTTAACGTTCGGGACGGACGCCTTTACTTCCCGTATACGGCGTGTCACGAGAAGGCACACCAGTACGGCGTCATGCGTGAGGACGAGGCGAGCTTTCTTGCATTTCTCGCATGCATGGAATCTACGGATGAGGATTTCCGATATTCAGCGCTTGTAAAAGCGTATCAGGTGCTCTCGAACCGCCTCTATTATACTAATCTAAATAAGTATTACGAGCTTTCCAAAACGCTCGACAAGCGCGTGGCCTTCGATATACAGCTCTACCGCGAGCATACCATAAAATATGTGGGCAAAGCTTCCGATTTTTCGGAAAGCGTAAACGACACGTATCTCAAATCTCAGGGACAGGAGAACGGCACCGCAAGCTACGGCGAGCTTGCCGATCTGCTTATCGCGTGGTATTTAAAAACGCAGGTAGTTATGGCATCATAATGATCTATGCGCAAGCCTTTTGGCCGCATGATAAAAAAACCTCGTCAGACGACGAGGTTTTTTTGGTGGGAGCTACAGGGCTCGAACCTGTGACCCTCTGCTTGTAAGGCAGATGCTCTCCCAGCTGAGCTAAGCTCCCGATGGTGACCCGTAGGAGAATCGAACTCCTATCTCCGCCGTGAAAGGGCGGTGTCTTAACCGTTTGACCAACGGGCCGTATTATACTTTTTTTGCGGGAAAGCGCACGGCTTTCCCGCAAAAATGGTAGCGGCAGTCGGATTTGAACCAACGACACTTCGGGTATGAACCGAATGCTCTAGCCAACTGAGCTATGCCGCCATGACCCAACCTGCAAAACAGGCAAGTGTTATTGTAATATATCCGCGCAGGTTTGTCAATATCTTTTACGAAAAAACGTAAAATTTAAAAAATGCCTTTTCTGCCTTTGGTCTATATTGTTATTTCGTCCCCGTTGAGCCAAATCCTCCGCTGCCGCGCTTTGTCTTTTCAAGCGTGTCGGTCTCTTTAAACTCCACGCGGTATACGGGCGCTACGACAAGCTGAGCGATACGCTCGCCGTCCTCCACGGTCACGGCCGTGTCGGACAAATTGACCACGGCGACCTTAAGCTCGCCCGTATAGTCGCAGTCTATAACGCCCACTCCGTTTGAAAGCGAAAGGCCCTTTCTGTGCGCAAGGCCGCTGCGCGCGAACACAAAGCCAGCCGTATTTTCCGGCAGCCCTACTTTCAGCCCCGTCGGTACGAGCGCGCGCTCACGCGGTGAAAGAGTCATAGGCGCATCCAGGCAGGCGAAGAGGTCCGCGCCCGCCGCGCCCTCTGTCGCGTACTTCGGAACGCACGCGCGTTTGCTCAGCTTTACGAATTTTACTTCAAGTTCTTTCATCGTATCCTCCGTCACAGCACGCCCTTATAATAAAGGCCGCGTGTAAAATCTAAAGGCCGCACCGCGCTTTTTTCTTTAAATCGTTTATATATTGCTTCGATCTGTTCCGAGGTCTCATCCGTGAAGTCAAAGCGGACATGAGAAACGCCCAGCCTCTCCAAATCTTTCAGGCGGTCTATCATATACAGCACGTGGCCGTTTAAAAGAGTCGTGCGGCAGCCGAACTCTCCGCGCACAAAAAACTTTTCTCCGCGTCTGTCGGTAAGCGTGCGGTATTCTTTACACATATTGCAGTGCGCGCCGTCGCCGCCGTTTAAGCAGTTTTCCGTTATCATAAGCTCCTGACGGCCGTATATGAGTATCTCCGTGTCAACGGGCTTTGCCATAGCGCGTATTTTCGGTAAAGTAAGCTCGTATGAAAGCATAACTCCGCTTATGTCCATATCCTTTAAAACTTCCAGCGTATATGAATTGTATGCGTTCAAAGAAAAGCCGCATCGTGCTTCAAATCCGAGCGCGCGCACAAATTGTATCTGGCCTATGTTTCCGGTCAGCGCGCCTTGAACACCTATTCTCTTAGCGCACAACAGCATTTTTTCTATTTTGGGCTTTTCGCGGTCGAAGTATACTCGCGGCAGCTTTACAAATACGCGGCGTCCGGCTCGCACAAGATCTTCTGCCGCTTCGCATTTTTCAAATATCGTCTCAAGCGGCATATATATTATGTCCGCTTCCGCCGCCAAGGCTTTCGGCAGCCGTTCTATATCGTCTATATAAACGGAAACGGCATAAGCGCCGCTCCCGCTTTTTTGTCTTTTATGCGCTGCCGCGGACGGCAGTTCAAAAAAGCTTTTTGAAAGATCGTCTGTCGGGCGTTCAAGCTTTGACAGCGCGGCTCGGCGCATACTGTTTATTTCCGAAAGCTTCATAGACAGCCCATCTTCTATATCTAGGCTTATCTCTTTTGCCGAAAAAGGCGTGCCGCCCGTTTTCATAAGCTGAGCGCGCACCGTATCGGCTGAAAGCGCGCGCGTTTTTGCCGGTTCGGGCACACTGCCGGATACCTTTGCCGCAAGGCCGTCCGCGCTGCACACGGTAAGGCTTGCGTTCTGCCCGGCTTTGACGCTGAAGCTCATATCTATGCTTTTCTTCTTTTCCTCGCGCTCCCTTTCGCAGATAGCCTTCGCGCGGGAGAGCACCGCCTTGTATTCGGGCGTATCCGAATTGTCTCTGTGCATACCGAACATATGAGCGCCCTTTTTGCCCGTATAATATCCGTCGGTAAAGCCGTCGCGCGAGAATATCGTTTCAAGGTCTCGCATCTCTTTTTCGGTGGGCGGCGTGCCCTCGTCTATTATGCGTCTGTAAACTGCAGTTACAAGCGCAACGTATTCGGGCCGCTTCAGGCGGCCTTCTATCTTTAAAGAAGTGACGCCCGTTTTTGAAAGTTCGCCTATATACGCGGCAAGGCACATATCTTTGAGGCTTAAAAAATCCCCTCGCCTTTTGTCCTCTCTTTCATACGCAAGGCGGCACGGCTGGCCGCATCGTCCGCGGTTGCCGCTCCTGCCCGCTATCATAGCGGAAAAAAGGCACTGACCCGAATGCGACATACACATCGCGCCGTGTACGAAGACCTCCGTTTCTACGGGAGAGTTCGCCGCGATATACGCAATATCGCCGCGCGAAAGCTCGCGCGCAAGGATAATGCGCGACGCGCCCAATCTTGCTAAAGCAAGCGCGCCGTCAAGCGAATGCACCGACGCCTGCGTGCTTGCGTGAACGGGCATATTAGGCGCGCATTTTCGTATGAGCGAGATCCCTCCGAGATCCTGAACGATCAGCGCGTCGGCCCCCGCCTCGCACGAGAGACGCACGGCGCTTAAAAAAGCGTCCCTCTCAATATCGGAAAACAGCGTATTGATCGCTATATGCACCTTTACGCCGTATTTGTGCGCATATTTAACAGCCGAAAAAAGCTCCTCTTCACAAAATCCGCGCGCGCCTGCGCGCGCATTAAAGCCCGGCGCTCCCAAATATACGGCGTCGGCCCCCGCCGCCACGGCGGCGCGAAGCGCCTCCGGCGAGCCTGCCGGCGATAAAAGCTCCGGTTTATTCACCTTTTTTTGCACCTTTTTTCTTTGCGTGGCTGAGCTTGTCCTCAAGCACAACTATACGCGCCCTATATTCGCTTACCTCTTCCTTTGCGCGCGAAAGCTCCTCTTTGGCAAGCTCGTTTTCTTTTTTTAAAGCGTCTATCTGCTCTTTAAGGCGGTCTGCCTCGCCTGCGCCGGAAGAGGTATCGTTTTTTATTCGCGCAAGCTCACGCTCTGCCTTTTCGCGCAGGCTGAGATAATCCATAGCTACTAAAGCGGCTGCAGTAAGCGATCCCGCGCTTTTGTTGTTTTGTATGCTCGCCGTTATGTCTTCTGTTACTTTGGCCGCGAACCTGGCCGTATCGGACGCCGATTCTTCGGAACATATTTTATACGTCTGACCCAGTATTTTTACTTCCGTAATATTCTTCGTCATAATAATCTCTCCCCTTTATGTACGAAGCTAAGTTTATTTTTATTATACACATAATAGCGCCTTTTGTAAAATACATGAACTATTTTGTTATGGTACAAATGATATGTGACAAAAGAGAATGGAAATTCAACTCGAACATGGTATGATGAAGTTACCACACCAAATCAACCGTGAAAGAGATGAATTTCCATGACCAGTTTAGCATCTAGCGCGCATTTCCGTCAAC
>JAFQZS010000004.1 GCA_017405765.1 Clostridia bacterium | reverse complement strand
GCCGCCGCCCTTGACATGCATTCCGTTCCCGCTTATACTGCAAGAAAGGGAGGCCGGAATAATCCGCCCTCCCGCAATATATTATTTTTGCTCTGTTTTACACCATGCTTCGGGCTTTACACAAATTTTGGGACAGACCCTTTTACTTCATTACGCCATAAATGCGTTATAGCTTCTGTAAAGGAACGTGATTATCTCCGCTCTTGTGCAGACCTTATCGGGGCTGAACGTATTTTTAGAGGTGCCCACGGTCACTCCCTCGCCGCTTGCCCACATTACGGCGTTATAATAATAAGCTCCCGCGCTCACATCCGAAAAGCTTGCTTTCGCCCCCGCTTTGGGCTCGCCCATCGCGCGGTAAATAAAGCTTACGGCCTGCGCGCGCGTGCAGGAGCCGTCGGGATCGAACCTGCCGTCGGAAGCGCCCAGCGTTATACCGTGCCCCGCCGCCCACATTACTGCGGTATAGTAGTAATCGCTTTTCGAGACGTCCGAAAACACGGGCGCGTTCGAGCCCGCCTTGGGCTTTCCCACAGCCCGCCATAAAAAGCTTACCATTTGAGCGCGCGTACACGTTTCGCCGGGAGCGAACATAGTGTCGGAAACGCCTGTCGTTATGCCCATATCCACAGCCCAGTTAACTGCATCGCAGTAATAATCCGAGGCTGAAACATCGCCAAAGCTTGCGCCCGCTCCCATCGCCGAAAACCCTGACACAAAAAAGAGCACGGCAAACAGTGCAAGGGCGACAAAGCTTTTTAAAGCTGTTTTTTTATTATTTTTCATCGGTCTTTTCTCCTAACTTCTTTTGTTACGCATTAGATTATCACATTTTTTCGCCGAAAACAACAGCGGTAATGATAAGGCGCATAAAAAACGAAGTGCGCCGCATAATATTATAAAAGTCTTCCCGCTGGGAAAATAGCATTTTAAGGCGTCTTAAATACTTTTTAAAATAACAAGGAGAGTTAATAAATTGTTTACAATTAAATTAGCACTCACCTATTGACAGCGCTGATAATAGTGCTATAATGTAATCGTACGAAGGACAGAGAAAGTCAAACGTCCGATGTGCTTTAGTATTGTTAATAATGTTTCAATTATAAAGGAGGAAATTAAAATGTTACCCGCAATTTTCAGAGACAGACTTTTCGACAACTGGATGCGCTTCCCCGCTTTCGATGATTTTTACGACATCGACAAAAAGCTTTACGGCGCAAATAATTCCAACGTCATGAACACCGACGTGCGCGAGCATGACGATCGTTACGCCATCGATATCGATCTTCCGGGCTTCTTAAAGGATGAGCTTTCGCTCAGCCTTGAAAACGGTTATCTCACCGTTACGGCTCAGAAAAATGTTGATAACGAGGACAAAAACGAAGAGGGCAAGCTTATAAGAAGAGAGCGTTACTCGGGCACGATGCAGAGAAGCTTTTATATCGGCGAGAATCTCACCGAGGATGACATAAAGGCCAAGTTTGAAAACGGCGTGCTCTACCTCACCGTACCGAAGAAGGACGCAAAGCCCCTCCCCGAAAAGAAGACCATATTGATCGAAGGCTGAACGCCCCGAAAAATACCCGCCGCAAAACCGCGGCGGGTATTTTTTATATGCTCTTCTATTATTCTGACGTCTTGGTTGTTCTGATAAGATACCCTTCCCAAATCGCCGCGATCGTTGCAGCTGTACATACGATGGGCAACGTGTATTTCAAATCAATAAACGGCAATGTCAGCGGGAAAAGAAACAATAGCATCCCCGTTACCTTGTTCATAACAGAATGTACCGCTATAAACTTTTTCTGTTTTATAAAGCCCGTGACCAAGTTGAGTATCTTCATTATTGCGATGACGGCGACCCAAATATAAATAAGGCTCGGAATACTTAATACCGGCAGGATCTTTATCATACATACCGCAACAAATATTATGTCGGCGAAAGTATCGAACTTTGCACCGAACGCGCTTACGTTATTTGTTTTCCGCGCTATTGCGCCGTCAATCATATCGGAAACTCCGCAAGCGATGTAAATAAAGTTAAAAGCCATAGACAGCGCCGGGAAAAACAGCAATGCGGCGGAAAGCAAAATTCTTATGCTTGTAACAATATTTGCCGCGTTGATGCGTTTCGTCATTCTACCATAAGCTCACATACGAGCGCGCCCACCTCGGCGGCGTTTTTAAGCTCCATTCCGCTTATAAGGCGAGCCTGCGCGTATAAAATCTTCGAGTACTTTGCAAGTCTGTCCTTATCCGTTTCAAAAAGCGATCTCAGCTTATCCGCGATAGGATGCGTAAGGCTTATCTCAAGCACGAGCTCGGCCTTTATGCTGCCCTCCTCGAAGCCCGGCATCTGACTCAACGTCTTTTCCATGCCGACCGAAACGGGGCCCTCGCTCGATATGCAGGCGGGGTGGTTCTTAAGCGTATTCGTAAAGCGCACCTCATGAACGCCATCGCCTATGCTCTCTTTGATAAACGCGAAAAGCTCCGCGTTCTTCTCGTTTTCCGCCTTTAAGCTCTCTTTTTCCTCGTCTGTCGAAAGATCAAGATTATCCTGGCATACGTTGGAGAACTCTTTATCGTCGTAAGTGCGAAGTATCTGAAGCGCGAACTCATCTATATCGTCGGTAAGATAAAGCACCTCGTATCCGTGCTCCAAAACGGCCTCTACCTGCGGAAGCAGGCTTATCTGCTCAATGCTGTCGCCCGCAGCGTAGTATATTTTCTTTTGGTCTTCCTTCATGCGCGAAACGTATTCCTTGAAGGTGACGTTTTTCTTCTCAAACGATGACGCGAAAAGTATAAGGTCCTTTAAGCTGTCCTTGTTTGCGCCGAAGTTGTTGTACATGCCGAATTTTAATTGACGGCCGAACGCTTTATAGAACTGCTCGTACTTATCGCGCTCATTTTCAAGCATCTTTGAAAGCTCCGAGCCTATCTTCTTCTCTATTGCCTTCGCTATGCTTTTAAGCTGCCTGTCGTGCTGCAGCATCTCGCGGGAGATGTTCAAAGACAGGTCGGCGCTGTCAACGAGGCCGGCAACAAAACCGAAATGATCCGGCAGAAGGTCCTTGCATTTATCCATGATGAGCACGCCGCTCGAATAGAGCTTCAGTCCCTTTTCGTATTCCGTGCTGTAATAATCGTAGGGCGCGTGTGCGGGTATGAATAAAAGCGCCTCGTAATTCGATACGCCCTCTGTCTTTTGGCGTATTACCTTGAGCGGAGGCTCGTAATCGTAGAATTTGTCGCGGTAGAACACAGCGTATTCCTCGTCGCTCACCTCGCCCTTGGGACGCTTCCAAAGCGGCACCATGCTGTTTAAAGTTTCGTCCTCGACGTAGCTTTCAAACTCCGGCTTGTCGTCGGGGCTGCCCTCTTTTTTGCGCGACTTCGTAACGCTCATGCGAATGGGATAGCGGATATAGTCGCTGTATTTCTTTACAAGGTCCTTTATCTTCCACTCGTCAAGGAATTCGTCGTAATTTTCGTCCTCGGTGTTCTCCTTTAAGCGAAGCGTTATCATCGTTCCGACGTCGCTCTTATTCGACGCGTCTATCGTATATCCGTCCGCGCCCGACGATCTCCAGCGATATGCCTCGTCGGAATCTATGGCCTTCGTTTCAACCGTTATCTCGGAGCTTACCATGAAAGCCGAGTAAAAGCCCACGCCGAACTGACCGATAATATCTATCTTGTCCGCGCCCTCCTGCTCGCTTTCGGAGTCGTTCTTAAAATCGAACGAGCCGCTCTTTGCTATCGTGCCCAGATTTAAGTCAAGCTCTTCTTTTGTCATGCCGCAGCCGTTGTCGAATATCATAAGTACGCGGCTTATCTTATCAGCGACGATGCGTATCTCGTATTCGCCGCCCGAAAGCGCCGCTTTCGAGTCGGTAAGCGAACGGAAATACCGCTTGTCAATAGCGTCGCTCGCGTTTGAGATAAGCTCTCTTAAAAATATCTCCTTATGCGTGTATATCGAGTTTATCATCATATCGAGCAACTTTTTTGATTCTGTTTTAAATTGCTTCTTTGCCATACGGGTTACCTCTTTTCCATATTGATAAAATAAACTTAAGTCTTTATTATGCGCCATACCGCGCCGAAATATTCGCGCGCGCCGTAATCTGCACGGCGTTTTGGCGTTATTTATTTATATTACCACAACGAAAGCGTCCGCGCAAGGCAGCGAAGGCGCAAAAAGCGCCTCGACCTGAAGCAAAAGGCCCGAACCGTTATTTCGGTCCGGGCCTTTTTAAGCTTGTTTCTTCATTCGACCGTGAAAACTTCGGCCGTCTGATCTGCCTCGCTTGCCATTTCTTCAAAGAAGCGCATGAATATCGCGGCTATCTGCGCGCGCGTCGCGTCGGCTGCGGGAGCAAGCGTCTCCCCGTCAATGCCGTTTATTATGCCTTTCATCGTCATCCAGCAGAGCGGCTCGTAAGCGTATTCGGAGACTTTATCCGCGTCGGCGTATCCAAGCGGGAACGCCCACATGCCTACGAAGCCCTTGCCCTGCGCCTTTGCGTAACGGTAAAGTATGGCCGCGAGCTGTTCGCGCGTCACCGGAGTGTCGGGCTCGAAAGTATCTTCCGTGATACCCTTGACCGCGCCGCTCTCGGCCGCCCATGCGACTGCTTCCGAGTACCAGCTTTCTTTTGGCACGTCCGTAAATCCCGAAGGCGCCTGTGCCTCGGGCTTGCCTGCAAAACGCCACAGCATCGTAACTACCATAGCGCGCGTCGTGCTGTCGTCCGGCGCAAACAAGATCTCTGCCACGCCGTTCATGATCCCGTTATCAACTGCCCATTGCACTGCATCGCAGTACCATGCGTCCGCGTTCACGTCTGCAAATCTTACGCTTACATCAGAAGCGTCCGCATCGCCTGCCTTTACGAATTCGGGCGTTACGGTCACCGCCGTTTCGGGCATCGTAAACGAGTAAGTTCCGTCGCCGTTATCAGTAACGGGGACTTCTCTGCCGCTTGCATCGGTAACGCTCACGCCTGCGGTGCGGTATCCCTCATCGGGATATGCCGTAACGACTACCGTGTCATTTGCCCTTGCGCTCTTACTGCTTATGCTTACGCTGCCGTTTTGCAATTCGTCAGAAGACGCCGTGTTTACAGCGTTGGCTGCGGCGGAGGAGCCGCCTCCACCGCCGCCTCCTCCGTCGCTCGGCAGCGGCACAGGTTCGGGCTCGGGGCCCGATTCGTTTATGTCGGCGGTGTAGAGATCCGATTTTATAAGCATTGCATACGAAGTATCGCTGTCCTCCGAAGATACTGCCGTGAGTCTTAAGTCAATATAATCGTATCTGTTGTATTCCGATTCCTGAGGTGTGAAGTAAATATCTATCGCTTTTTCCTCGCCGGGCGAAAGCGTCGGCGCTCCGCCTGCGTCTATCGTGCGAAGCACGCTGCCGTTTTGTCTGCAAAGCTCAAGATCTACCCCAACTTCGGACGACGCCTTGCTGCCTGTATTCTTTACTGTCGCGGTAAGATGCGCGTCGCCGTTATTTTCTCCGCGAGTTACGTCAAGATCCTTAACCTCAAGCTGTACCGCGTCGGGCACGTCTATCACCGTAACTGCGCGTCCTCCAATAACTTCTCCGTTCTCATCGAGCGCCGAAGCCAAGATCTCTATCTTTGCGCCCGAAACGTCTCCCGGCACTTCCCATCCGATATCAAGGCTTACGCTCTCGCCGCCCATGACAGGCTCCGCATTCGTAATACGACCGAGCTCGGTGCGTTCGCCGCCTGAAATGAGCGTCGCAGTCACGTCATAGCCTTCCGCGTTCAACAGTCCGCTGTTCTCAAGCACGAAGCTTACATTCGCAACGCCGCCTGGGAAGAGCTCTCCCGAAACGGAGCACGATCCCTTCGGCACCGCAAGGGTGCATGTGGGCAGCAGATTGAGAAGCACGAGCGAGTTGTCGCTTCTGTATACTCCGCCGTTTCCGTCGTTCAGGTTGTCATAGCAGTTTGCAACGACTGCCGCCCTGCTGTCATCCGTCATGGTGATATCAAGCTCGTCGAATACGCGGTCGCCCTTGGTGAGTCTTACCGCGCTGCCGAATCCCACGCTCTCGCCGTCATTTTGGAAGCGAAGCGCGCACAGATCCATTCCCGAAGAATCGGGATCCTGATCGTATGCCGTGAAGAATATATATACGTCCGTGCCGTCGGAAACGAGGCTGTAGGAGTCGCCAGCGCTTTGGAGTGCGTCGTCTTTCCAGAAGGTAGTGCTGTACGTACGAAGCTCTCCGCGCGAAAGGTCATCGTAAATGCTGTCCTCAAATTCCTCATCTGTCATATTCAGGTCGGACGCCGTCTTCTTGTACCAATTCCAATCGGAGGCGTCTGCCTCCCAGTATGCAGAGGCTACAGCGTAAGTATCTAGCTGTACGGAATCTTCCTCCGTGTCGTTCGTCGGATCGAATAACGCTGAAAGCAGGTCTGTCACGTTTACCATGTTGAAGACGTATCCCTCGGACAGCCACGACAGCCACACCTCATCGCCAAGTCTCGTAAGCTTGGGCGCAGAGGGGCTTTCGGCATTAGTCATTATGCGTATGGGGCGGTATTTAACATTGTTCGATACGCTCGTTATTGCAAGATAAAGCTCTCTGTCCTCTGCTGTGTCGTTAATATTCCCGTCCGTATCGACCGTGTAAGTCTCAAGCATCCAGCTTCCTTCGCCCACCTTTACTGCAGCCGTGTTGTAATCCAGCACGAGCGGGTCAATTATCGTTGGATGCTGTATGGTGTTGTAGCGTTCGTGATTGCCCCCTCCGTCGGGCACTACGGCGCCGTAGCCCGCGTCGATCGTTATGCAGGCCATAACGGAGTACGTTCCCGTGAAGTCTAAAAGGTCGTCCGCATCCTGAAGTCTTACGTCCCTGTTCGTAAGATCGCGCTTCATATAGGTTATGTAAGCGCGTTCGCCGTCGGAGCATATCTGCGGATCCAGGTTCGCGTATTCATCGTCCGTAAGAGTTATCTTTCTGCCCATTGTGTTCGTAACGGGGTCGAATATCGCGCAGGAAACGCCCATCTTTCCCAGCATGGAGTCT